>NZ_JAARMC010000039.1:0-24827 GCF_012985595.1 Pseudomonas sp. WS 5411 | reverse complement strand
ATTTGGGGGGCCGCCGCGATGGGCCATCCATGGCCCAGCACGGCTAACCCGGCGTCCTGCCGGGTTACCCCCCAAATCAAAATCGGATGACGGCCAGCGTGGTTTAACGGGGCGCCTAAGATCAAAAGCAAAGCGAGGCGGCCTGACAGCCGACCTGATCGTCGAGGCGTGCGCGGTCCCCCTGTGGGAGCTGGCTTGCCTGCGATGGCGGCCCAATAGATCGCCACAGAGTGTCAGGTACCCAACGTCATCGTTTACGACCATCGCAGCGAGGCGGCGACCCGACTAGCCAGCCCCACATTTACAACCTTCATGAGTTTGCAAAAGGTTAGTCGGCGTACGCCCAGGTCATCCGGAACGACGCCCCGCCCCACTGCGAGTCCAGCACCTGCACCTGCCCGCCATGCCACTGGCTGACCCGCTGCACCAGCGCTAGGCCCAGGCCAAAGCCGCCGGTGCGGCGGTCGCGGCTGGCGTCCAGGCGCATAAAGGGTTGGAAGATTTTCTCCCGGCCGTCCTCGGGTACGCCGGGACCGTCGTCGCAGACGCGTACTTCATAACCACTGCCGAACTTGACCAGCGACACCTCGACCCGATGCTCCGCGTAACGAATGGCATTGCGCAGCAGGTTGATCACCGCGCGTGCCATAAACCGCGGTTCGATCTGGATGAAGTCGACTTCACAGGTGCCCAGGGACAGTTGCACGCCTTCGGCCTCGGCTTCCAGGGCCACGCTGCCGATCACACTGTCGAGCCAGCTGTGGGCCTCGATGTTCTCGCGGGTGACCTGTGTCGCGCCACGTTCAAGGCTGGCGTAGGTCAACAGTTCGGAAACCATGTCCTCCAGTTCGCCTAGGTCGGCGTACATATCGCCGATCAACGCGCGGCTCTGGCGCGGATCGGCCTCCTGTTTGAGTTGGTCGAGTTCAAACGACAAGCGTGCAATCGGCGTGCGCAGCTCATGGGACACCGCATTGGTCAGCTCGCGCTGGTTGGCGATCAGGTGTTCGATGCGCTCGGCCATCTGGTTGAAGTGCCCGGCCAACTCGCGCACGCTCGAGCGCCGTGGCAGGAGGATGCGCGAACCCAGGTCATTGTCACCAAATCGCTGGGCCGCCAGGCGAATATGCTCCAAGTCGCGCCAGTGCGGGCGCACCCAGAAATACAGGACAATCGCCAGGCACAGGCCCAACAAGCTATAGGCCCACAGGTACAGCCAGCGCGGCTCCACCGGCAGCTTGATCTGAAGCAGCTGCGCGCCACCGTCGATTTCGGTGATGAACTCCATAAAGTCGCCGCGCACCACCAGCTTGCCGTCAGTCAGCAATTGTTGCTCGCGGGAGGTGAGTGCCGCAGCGTCCCGGGCAATCAAGGCCAGGCGCAGGCCATAGTGCTGCTGCAGCTCGGCCAGGCGTGCCTCGCGGGCCACGCCAGCCGGCAGCGGGCGCAACTGCTCCACCAGGCCGTAGGCCGGGCCGCGCATGGCTTCGCGGTTGTAGGTTTCGTTGGCTTCGGGCAGCAATTCGTCGAAGGTGTAGTTCACCAGCCAGATTGCCCCGGCCAGGCCCAGGGCCAGGATGATGTACAGACGCAGAAACAGGCGCAGCATCGGGCTAGGCCTCCCAGGCAAACGGGTTGAACAGGTAGCCCTTGCCCCAGATGGTCTTGATGCACACCGGCTCGCGGGGGTTGTCATTGAGCTTGTTGCGCAGCTTGCTGATATACACATCGACACTGCGGTTGAGCCCATCGAAGGCGATCCCGCGCATGCGGTTGAGGATATCGTCCCGCGAGAGGATCTTGCCCGCGCTGCTGGCCAACAGCCACAGCAGCTCGAACTCCATGGTGGTCAGGTCGATCTTCTCGTCACCCAGGCTTACCCCCCGACAACTGCGGTCAATCGCCAGTTGGCCGAACGCCAGGGAACCACGCACCGTCGGCTCCGGCAGATGGCGGCGCTGCAAGGCGCGCAGGCGTGCCAGCAGCACCGGCGGCTTGATCGGTTTGATCACATAGTCATCGGCGCCGGATTCCAGGCCAAGGATATGGTCCAGGTCGTCTTCCTTGGCGGTGAGGATCACGATGGGGGTGTCGGACACATTGCGGATCTCGCGACACACATGCAGGCCGCTCTGGCCCGGCAGCATCAGGTCGAGCACGACGATCTTCGGTTTGAACGCCAGGAACACCGCCAACGCCTCATCGCCCCGGTGCACCACGCGCACTTCAAAGCCATGCTGTGACAGAAAATGCGCGATCAGCCCTGCCAGCTTCTCATCGTCCTCAACGAGTAGGACCTTGCCCAGACCCAGGTTTTCCATACGTTCTCAGTGTGCAAAAGCGGATTGAAGAGCGAGCATTATAGGTGGCAAGCTGTCCGGCAAAAGCGCCTGGCCAGCAGCGGCTGACGAAGCTTCATGTTTTTAAGAGTTTTTAACAATTAGCCTGCAATGTTTAACGCCACCCACAGGGAGTTGTATGCGCAAGGATTACCTGGCGTTCTTTGTTTCGCTGTTCCTGTCCCGGCTGGCGGACCAGATTCTGCTGTTTATCGTGCCGCTGATCGTATTTCAGACCACCAACAGCGTAGCGTGGGCCGGGCTGGCGTTCTTTATCGAGTCGCTGCCGCGATACCTGGCGTTCCCGGTGTGCGGGGCATTGTGCGACAAGTTTTCGCCCGTGCGCATCCTGCATATCAGCCAGGCCTACCGAGCGCTGGCGTGCCTGGTGGCCGTGGCGCTGTACGCCATGTTCGGCGGCATCCATTGGCTGGTGATCCTGTCGGCGCTGTGTGGAGTGCTGACGACCCAGGGCATCATGGCGCGAGAAGTCGTCATGCCGCATATTTTCAAGCATTACACCTACGCCAAGACCCTCTCCTACTCGCAAATCGCCGACCAGAGCGGCCTGGTGCTAGGGCCACTGATTGCTGCACTGATGCTGGAGGTGTGGGCCTGGCATTGGGTGGTGGTGGGGATTGCCGGGCTGTTTGTGCTGGCAGACCTGGCAATGCTGGTCTGGCAGCGCACTACCACGGTGAATCTCGAAAACCACGCGCAACACCGGGATATCTGGCTGCAACCGCTACGCATCGCGCTCGGGCATATCCGTAACCTGGCGGAGCTCAAGCGCATTATCGCCCTGGCAGTCGGCGTGAATTTGATCATTGGCGTGACGCTGGCCACCTCCGCCGCCATGGTGACCGGCCTCTACGCGGCCGACAAGGATGCCTATGCACTGCTGCAGGCCGCCGGCGCGGTGGTGACCATCGTCATCCTGTTTTACCTGGCGCGCTCGAGCCTGGCGTTGAAAGTGCTGGGCGGGCTGTCGTATTCGGTGATTGCGCTCGGGGCATTGATCATGGCGATCAGTCCCAACCTCTGGCTGTACACCCTGGGTTTTCTGCTGGTCACCGGTTTCGACAAGATGTTCAACGTGTACATGCGCAGCACCCGTCAGCGGGTCATTCCCGTGCAGGATTTCGGCAAGACGGTGGGCATGATCACCTTGTTCAATAACCTCGCGCAGCCATTGGCGGGCCTGGCAATTGCCCTCCTGGCGGCACCTTTTGGCACGCAAACGGTGATCCTGCTGCTGACCGGGATCACCGCGCTGATCGGCGTGGCCGTGGCCTCAGGCTGGCACGCCACTGTGAAAGCGGAACTCGATATCGGGTGATTCGATCAATTCCTGCTCGGCCGCCCTCACCCGCTCGATGACCTGGGCAACATCCTTGGCATCACCGTATTGATAGGCCAGCTTCAGATAGCCCTGGAAATGCCGTGCCTCGCTTTTCAGCAGACCAAAGTAGAACTTGCCGAGTTCTTCGTCCAAATGCGGCACCAGTGCTTCGAAACGCTCGCAACTGCGCGCTTCGATAAACGCCCCGACCACCAGGGTGTCCACCAGCTTCACCGGTTCGTGGCTGCGTACCACCTTGCGCAAACCCGAGGCATAGCGGCTGGCATGCAGCTGGCGCAGCTCGATCTTGCGCTTTTTCATCAGGCGCATGACTTGCTCATGGTGCACCAGCTCTTCGCGGGCCAGGCGCGACATCATGTTGATCAGGTCGACATGGGAGTGGTACTTGGCAATCAGGCTCAAGGCCGTGCTGGCGGCCTTGAATTCGCAGTTTTTGTGGTCGATCAGCAGGGTTTCCTGGTCGGCCAGTGCGGCCTGGACCCAGGCATCGGGGGTGCGGCAACCGAGGAAGTCATGGATTTCGGGCAGGTTCATCGGGCTCACGGGCAAAGGGTCACAAAAGGCCGCCGATTATACCGACCCCGCCGCAGACCACCAGTCACGGGGCTTGATGTGCATCAACATGCTGTACGGCGGGCAACAACTATAGTTGTTCGAAGCCTTGTCCTTCCCACCCTTGGAGATCTCGCTCATGAACGAAATTGGCAAAATCCTGGTGATCATTGAGCCCGAACACTCGGAAAGCCTGGCCCTCAAGCGCGCCAAGCTGATCGCTGGGGTGACAGGCGCTCATTTGCATCTGCTGGTGTGCGACAAAAAGCATGAGCATTCGGCGCTATTGGCCTTGCTCAAAGAGCAATTGTCGGCCGATGGCTACAACGTCACAACCGAACTGGCCTGGAACAACAACCTGCACGAAACCATCATCGGTGTGCAGCAGGCCGAAGGTTGCGCACTGGTGATCAAGCAGCACTACCCCGACAGCCCGCTGAAAAAGGCCCTGCTGACGCCGGCGGACTGGAAACTGCTGCGCTTGTGCCCGGCCGCTGTGCTGTTGGTCAAGACCGCGACCCCATGGACCGACGGGGTGATCCTGGCGGCCATCGACGTGGGCAACCTGGATAACGAGCATAAAGACCTGCACGCGGCCATCATCGACCATGGCTTTGACATCGCCAGCCTGGCCAAGGGCCAGTTGCATGTCATCAGCGCCCATCCCTCGCCCATGCTGTCGGCAGCCGATCCGGTGTTCCAGCTCAAGGAAACCATCGAGGCGCGCTATCGCGAGCAGTGCAAGGCGTTCCAGGCCGAATTCGACATTGACGACAGCCGCCTGCATATCGAAGAAGGCCCGGCGGATGTGCTGATCCCCCATACCGCCTATAAGTTGAGGGCGGCCGTCACGATCATTGGCACCGTGGCACGCACCGGGATTTCCGGGGCGCTGATCGGCAATACGGCGGAAGTGGTGCTGGATGCGCTGGAGAGCGATGTGCTGGTGCTCAAGCCCCAGAGCATCATCGACCACCTGGAGGAACTGGCCAGCAAGGCACAGTGAAGATCAGACATGTGCGAGCGGGCTTGCTCGCGATAGCGGTGAGTCAGTTGATACATCCCTGACTGAACTGGCGCTATCGCGGGCAAGCCCGCTCCCACAAGGGATCTTGGCAGGGCAGAATATTTTGACCACACCCCAGCTCCCACAAGGGATCTTGGCAGGGCAGGATATTTTGGCCACACCCCAGCTCCCACAGGGGATCTTGGCAGGGCAGGATATTTTGGCCACACCCCAGCTCCCACAAGGGATCTTGGCAGGGCAGGATATTTTGACCACACCCCAGCTCCCAAAGGGGATCTTGGCAGGGCAGGATATTTTGGCCACACCCCAGCTCCCACAGGGGATCTTGGCAGGACAGGATATTTTGGCCACACCCCAGCTCCCACAGGGGATCTTGGCAAGGCAGGATATTTTGGCCACACCCCAGAACAAAAGTGGGAGCTGGCTTGCCTGCGATAGCGGTGGGTCAGTTGATAGGTGCCTGACTGACACGCCGCCATCGCGGGCAAGCCCGCTCCCACATGTTGATCGGCGACAGTCAGTGACCTAGTGCATCCTTGAGGAAGCCAGGGGCGATATAGCGCTGGTAATGCGCCTCGGACAGGATAAAAAACTCCCGATCAATGGCATCACGCAGTTCCGGCAGGTTCCAGTCGCGAAACTCCGGCATCAGCACCATGCCATAGGCTTCCAGGTTGTTGATCACCCGCGCGCCCCGGGCGATCAACTGGTAGGCCCAGCAGTATTCGGACTGGTGCGGCACAAAGCGGATTTTTCGCTGTTCGAGTTGCCAGCGCAGCCGTTTGGGGTCGAATACTTCCAGCTTGCCCGCCATGACCTGCACCAGCAGTTGCTCAAGCCGCAGCCATACTGCGCGTTTTTCTTCCTCGCCATAGCCGTTCCACTGGATCACTTCGTGGTGGAAACGCTTGCAGCCGCGGCACACGAGATCGCCGTAAACCGTGGAGCACAGGCCGATGCAGGGGGTCTTGATGGTTTGGTTGGGCATGGGTGACAACGCACAAATCAGCGAAACAGTGGCCCATGTTAGCCCTTTGTCTAAGGTTCATCACCCTGCAAACTTGCTGCGGCAACTTACCTTTAGAAATTTTTTGCCGTAGAATCATCCGGCCTTGTAAGGCGCCAAATAATCCGTTGGAAGCTGTTTTCAAAGCGTCACGAGCACAGTCGTTCCTTCAGAACGGTGTTGGCGCTGGTTATTTACCCTCCAAATGACCAGCACCAACCCTCATCAGCTCCGTTCTGCAGGCGTAAAACTTTGAAAGCAGCTTCTGTGAGAAATGCCGGCAGCGCTGGCTCTACGGCCCAAAAAGCCCCCGAGCGCATGCGTGCCGTGCATGTCTGGATGAGCGTCCCGTGGGACCACTGATGAGGGTAATAACTGTGCTTGAAGCCTACCGCAAACATATCGAAGAGCGTGCAGCCCTGGGTATCGTTCCCCAGCCGCTAAACGCCGAACAAACCGCAGGCCTGGTCGAGCTGCTGAAAAATCCCCCGGCTGGCGAAGAAGAGTTTCTCGTTGACCTGATCACCAACCGCATTCCACCAGGCGTTGACGAAGCTGCCTACGTCAAGGCCGGTTTCCTGTCTGCCCTGGCCAAGGGCGAAGTGTCTTCCCCCCTGATCGACAAAAAGCGCGCGGTTGAACTGCTTGGCACCATGCAAGGCGGCTACAACATCGTGACCCTGGTCGAGCTGCTGGACGACGCTGAACTGGCCGCCGTTGCAGCTGCCCAGCTCAAGCACACCCTGCTGATGTTCGATGCATTCCACGACGTCGCGGAAAAAGCCAAGAACGGCAACACGCACGCCAAGGAAGTGATCCAGTCCTGGGCCGACGGCGAGTGGTTCAAGAACCGCCCGACCCTGGCCGACAAGATCAGCCTGCGCGTGTTCAAGGTCACCGGCGAAACCAACACCGACGACCTGTCCCCTGCTCCCGATGCCTGGTCCCGTCCTGACATCCCGCTGCACGCCCTGGCCATGCTGAAAATGGCCCGTGAAGGCATCGTGCCGGACGAGCAAGGCAAGACCGGCCCGATGAAGCAGATCGAAGAAATGCGCGGCCAGGGCTTCCCGATCGCCTACGTCGGTGACGTGGTCGGTACCGGTTCGTCCCGTAAGTCGGCAACCAACTCGGTACTGTGGTTCTTCGGCGACGACGTCCCGTACGTGCCTAACAAGCGCGCTGGTGGCTTCTGCTTCGGCAGCAAGATCGCTCCCATCTTCTACAACACCATGGAAGATGCTGGCGCACTGCCAATCGAATTCGACGTCACCAACATGCACATGGGCGACGTGATCGACCTGTACCCGCATGCTGGCAAAGTCTGCAAACACGGCACCGACGAAGTCCTGACCACCTTCGAAATGAAGACCCCGGTCCTGTTGGACGAAGTCCGTGCCGGCGGCCGTATCCCGCTGATCATCGGCCGTGGCCTGACCGACAAGGCTCGCGCTGAGCTGGGTCTTGGCCCTACCGACCTGTTCAAGCTGCCTGAAGCACCTGTCGACACTGGCAAGGGTTTCACCCTCGCCCAGAAAATGGTCGGCAAGGCCTGCGGCCTGCCGGAAGGCAAAGGCGTTCGTCCAGGTACCTACTGCGAACCGAAGATGACCACCGTGGGTTCCCAGGACACCACCGGTCCAATGACCCGTGACGAACTGAAAGACCTGGCGTGCCTGGGCTTCTCCACCGATCTGGTGATGCAGTCCTTCTGCCACACCGCGGCCTATCCAAAGCCGATCGACGTGACCACCCACCACACCCTGCCTGACTTCATCATGACCCGTGGCGGTGTATCGCTGCGTCCAGGCGACGGCATCATCCACAGCTGGCTGAACCGCATGCTGCTGCCGGACACCGTGGGTACCGGTGGTGACTCCCACACCCGTTTCCCGATGGGCATTTCGTTCCCGGCCGGTTCTGGCCTGGTAGCGTTCGCCGCAGCCACTGGCGTAATGCCACTGGACATGCCTGAGTCGATCCTGGTGCGTTTCAAAGGCAAGATGAAACCTGGCATCACCCTGCGTGACCTGGTTCATGCCATTCCTTACTACGCAATCCAGTCCGGCCTGCTGACCGTTGAGAAGAAAGGCAAGAAAAACGCCTTCTCCGGCCGCATCCTGGAAATCGAAGGCCTGAACGACCTGACGCTGGAGCAGGCATTCGAGCTGTCCGACGCCTCGGCCGAACGTTCGGCTGCCGGTTGCACCATCAAGCTGTCGAAAGACTCCGTCACCGAGTACCTGAACTCCAACATCACCCTGCTGCGCTGGATGATCGGTGAAGGCTACGGTGATGCGCGTACCCTGGAACGTCGTGCCCAAGCGATGGAAGCCTGGGTTGCCAACCCTGAGCTGATGGAAGCCGATGCCGACGCCGAATACGCCGAAGTCATCGAGATCGACCTGGCCGAAATCAACGAGCCAATCCTCTGCGCGCCAAACGACCCGGACGACGCCCGTCTGCTGTCCAGCGTCGCTGGCGAGAAGATCGACGAAGTGTTTATCGGTTCGTGCATGACCAACATCGGTCACTTCCGCGCTGCCGGCAAGTTGCTGGAACAGGTCAAGGGTCAGCTGCCAACCCGTCTGTGGCTGTCGCCGCCGACCAAGATGGACGCTCACCAACTGACCGAAGAAGGCTACTACGGCATCTACGGCAAGGCTGGCGCGCGCATGGAAATGCCGGGCTGCTCGCTGTGCATGGGTAACCAGGCACGTGTTGAGCCGAATTCGACCGTAGTGTCGACTTCGACCCGTAACTTCCCGAACCGTCTGGGTGATGGCGCGAACGTCTACCTGGCATCGGCCGAGTTGGCGGCAGTCGCCTCCACCCTGGGTCGCCTGCCGACCGTCGAAGAGTACATGGGCTACGCAGCGAAACTGGACACCATGGCCAGTGACGTCTACCGCTACCTGAACTTCGACCAGATCGCCGAGTTCCGTAAAATCGCAGCAAGCGCCAACATTCCGGTGGTTCAAGCCTAACGGTGTGTTGATGTGAAGAACGCCGCGTATCGCAAGATACGCGGCGTTTTTTTATGCCTGGAAAAACCTGCCGGGCACTGGCTGTCGACGGCCTTTCTCCAACGACCTACCAGATCAGGTAGTTGTCCCGCCGCGCCTTGAAGGCCGAAACTCTCCACACCCTGATGCCCGCGTCATGGGATCCGCCTGCTTTGGATGTACTCGCGCTGTATGCCGTACGACTTCTAATAAAAACAGCCAAGCCTCGTCGTCGATGCCCGTACCCGGTGGCAGGGGCGCTCTCACCCGTTTTTAAGTGCTTAATGGAGGTGTGTTATGTGGCGCAATCAATATGTGATCAAGAACGTCTTCAAGGACTATGCGGTGTCGGTGGAACAAATCGGCGATGCCCCCGATAAAAAGAATGTGCTGCTGGTCAATGGCGCCATGGCCACAACCTCGGCCTTTGCCCGTACCAGCAAGTGCCTGGCCGAACACTTCAACGTGGTGCTGTTTGACTTGCCATTCGCCGGAAACTCCCGGGCTCACAACCCGAATCGGTGCCTGGTGACCAAGGACGATGAAGTCCAGATCCTGCTGGCCTTGATCGAAGGCTTCAACATTCACCATCTGGTTTCCGCATCCTGGGGCGGCCTGTCGACCTTGCTGGCCCTCGCCCAGAAGCCGGACAACGTCGAAAGCTCGGTAGTGATGTCATTCGCTCCCGGCCTCAATGGCCCGATGCTCGACTACGTCAGCGGCGCCCAGGCACTCATGGCCCGGGATGACAACGCAGGTATCGGTCACTTGCTCAACCAGACGCTGGGCAAGCACCTGCCGCCCCGCCTCAAGAGCGCCAATCAACAGCACATGGCGCAGTTGATCAACGCCGAGCAGCATCAGGCGCGATTCCATATCGACCAGGCCCTCAAGCTCAATGAAGGGGCATACCTGCCCCAGCTTTCGAACATCGACAGCCACGTGCACTTTTTGAACGGTGCCTGGGACGAATACACCAGCGCCATGGACGTGCAGCGCTTCAAGCAGTACATCCGCGACTGCAGCTTCTCCACGGCCGAGAGCAGCGGGCACTTTCTGGATCTGGAATCCAGGGCTGCGGCCAACGGCGTGCACCGCGCGTTGCTCGGCCATTTGCTGACGCATCGCGACGCCCGGCCAGAGGCGTTTTGCATGGCGCCCCCTCACCGAACGCAGTTGAGCTTCGCCTGAGCACTTTTGAACAAGGATGTGGATGATGCGAGTAATCATGATTGCCATCGGTTCGGCCGGTGACGTTTTTCCCTTTATCGGCCTGGGCGCGGCACTGACCCTACGCGGTCATCAGGTAACCTTGTGCAGCATGCCGGCGTTTCAACGCACCATCGAGGCCCGGGGCCTGGACTTCGTGCCGTTATGCGATGAGGCGACCTACAACGCTGCCATGGGCGATCCCCGCCTGTGGGATCCGAAGACTTCCTTCAGCGTGTTGTGGCAAGCCATCGCAGGCCTATTAGAGCCGGTCTACGATTATGTAACCGCGCATAACACTGACGATATAGTAGTGGTCGGCTCGCTGTGGGCCCTGGGTGCACGTATTGCCCATGAAAAATACGGTTTCCCTTACCTCTCGGTCCAAGTGTCCCCTTCAACCCTACTGTCGGCACATTTACCGCCTGTACACCCCACTTTCAACGTATCACGCCGCCTGCCCTTGACGGTGCGCAAATTGCTCTGGCGCGGGATCGAATACCTGAGCCTGGACCGGACCTGTGCCCCACAAATCAATGCACTGCGCCGCAAACACGGATTGCCGGGCGCGGTGAAGAACATCTTCAGCCAATGGATGCATGCCCCCCAAGGCGTGATTTGCCTGTTCCCCGAATGGTTCGCCCCCGTCCAGCAAGACTGGCCGCAGCCCCTGCACATGGCCGGCTTCCCACTGTTCGACGGTGGCACCCTGGGGCTCGATGAACAGACTCGGGCCTTCCTCGATGCCGGACCGGCCCCCGTAGTTTTCACCCAAGGTTCCACTGAGCACTTTGACCAGCAGTTTTATCGCTTTGCCCTGGAAGCGCTGCACAGGGTCGGCGCACGCGGTATTTTTCTGACCAGTGATCGGCCGGTCACCAGCGATTTGCCGCCCACGGTGATGCAACGTCCGTTTTTGCCGATGAGTTCGCTGCTGCCCCGCGCAGCCGGGCTAGTCCACCCCGGCGGCATTGGCGCCATGAGCCTGGCGCTGGCTGCCGGCATCCCACAGATTGTCCTGCCGATCGCCCATGACCAGTTCGATAACGCCGAACGACTGGTGCGCATGGGGTGCGGAATACGTCTTGCCCTGCCCTTGGACAGACAAGACCTGCAAGGGGCGATCACAGCGCTGCTACACGACACCCGATTGCAACAGGCCTGTGCTCGGGCGAGCAGCCTGATGCCCGCCGATGCGGCGTCCTGTGAAACAGCGGTCAAGGCCATTGAACAGTGCCACGCGCACCATTCAATACCTCGCCTGCGCCAAGCGTCATAAACACCGGCCTCTTGGGCAAAAGTGCCGTGCCAGAGCCGTCGGCAAAGCACCGGAAAAGTTTGACAGAAAGATCACGTGGGCTAGATTGCCAAAGGTTCCAGGAATCGAGGCGACTGTCCATGGAGAAGGAAAACGACCTCATCCGCTGGTGGAATCGCTTGCGGATAGAGATGCTCAAGCAACAGGGAGGAGCACAAGTGTTCGCGCTGCTGGAGCGGGAAGTGTTGCAATTGGGGTTCGAGTATTACGCCTATGCCGTACGCCACCTGACCCCTTTTACCCGACCAAAAACCGAGATTCACGGCTCTTACCCCGAAAGGTGGCTGGAACATTACCAGGAGCAAAACTACGCGGCTGTCGATCCGTCGATCCTCAGTGGCTTGCGTTCCACCGAGATGGTGCTGTGGAACGACGCACTGTTTGAAAACAGCCGCAAGCTATGGCTGGAAGCTCGGGATTGGGGTCTGTGCATCGGCGCCACGCTGCCGATTCGCAGCCACGATCATTCGCTGCGGGTACTGTCCGTGGCCCGGCGCCAGGATCCTATTTCGCGGGCTGAAAGCGACGAAATTCAATTGCGCCTGCGCTGCATCCTCGAACAGGTGACGCTGCGCCTGACAGATCTGGGCCATAACGAACGCGCCCACCCGTCGGTCTGCCTCAGCCTGCGTGAGCGGGAAATTTTGCAGTGGACCGCCGACGGCAAGAGTTCAGGCGAGATCGCGCTGATCCTGACCATCTCCATCAACACGGTGAACTTTCACCTCAAGACCATCCAGAAGAAATTCGGCGCAGCCAACAAGACACTGGCGGCTGCCTATGCCGCCGCACTGGGCCTGATCTAGGCCCGACGATCACGATAAGGACATCCAATGATCAGCATCATCACCCGCCATCACCATGAACTGTCTGCAGCCCTTGAGGACGACCTGGGCCGCTATCGACACGAAGTGTTCATCGAGCAACTGGGTTGGCAGCTGGACTCCACCCACGCCCGGCCCAAACGTGAATTCGATCAGTTCGACCAGGCCGACACGCGCCATATCCTCGCCCTGGACACAAAAGGCCAGGTCTGCGGTTGCGCACGGCTGTTACCGACCACCCAACCTTATCTACTGTCGGAAGTCTTCGGGTTTCTGTGCGACCAGCCAAGCCCGCGCAGCCGTGACACCTGGGAAGTGTCGCGCTTTGCCGCCCGCGCCCTGGAGAAAGGTACCTTACCGATGCGCGTCTGGTGGAGCAGCCTGCACCATGCCTGGAGCCACGGCGCCAATCAGGTGGTGGCAGTGACCACTCCAGCGCTGGAGCGTTATTTTCTGAAAAATGGCGTGCAATTGAGTCGCCTCGGCGCCCCGCAACGCGTGAACAACGACCATGTGGTAGCACTGAGTTTTCCGGCCTGGCAGAAAAACGGCCGAATCGCGCTGCACGCTGATTCGGCCGTTGCCTAGCTAGAGATATGAGTAACGCCGAGGTCGCCGGCGCTGATCACATCAAGGGATCAGCGAGTAAATCAGCGAGGAGATGGCGACCAGGCCGACCAGGGTCACGAACACATTGGACATCTGCCCACGGTACTTGGCCATGGCAGGCACCTTGCGGATCGCGTACATCGGCATCAGGAACAGGATCGAAGCAATGATCGGCCCACCCAGGGTCTCGATCATCCCCAGGATGCTCGGGTTCAGGGTGGCGATGATCCAGCACACCACCAGCATAAAGCCAGCAGTCATGCGGTCCAGGGCCTTGGCGCCCGGGCGGCGGCCGCTCTTGACGATCAGGCCCTTGAGGCCTTCGCTGGCGCCGATGTAGTGGCCCAGGAAGGACTTGGCAATCGCCACAAACGCAATCAATGGCGCAGCAAAGGCGATGGTCGGGTTATCGAAGTGGTTGGCCAGGTAAGACAGAATCGACAGATTCTGCGCCTTGGCTTCGGCCAGTTGGGCCGGTGACAGGGTCAGCACACAGCTGAACACGAAGAACATCACCATCGCCACCATCAACAAGTGGGCACGGGACAGGATTTGCGAGCTGCGCTCTTCGGCGTGGGCGCCGTACTGGCGTTTCTGGTCAACGGCGAAGGCCGAGATGATCGGCGAGTGGTTGAACGAGAACACCATCACCGGAATCGCCAGCCACAGGGTGTGCAGCAGCGCCGACGGTGCCGGAACGGTGCTGGCCGTGCTGAGGATGCCGCCATTCCAGTGCGGAACCAGGTACACCGCCAGAAACAGCAAGGCAACAATAAACGGATAGACCATCAGGCTCATGGCCTTGACGATCACCTGCTCGCCGCAACGCACCACTGCCAGCAGGCCCAGGATCAGCACAAACGACAGCAGCGCCCGTGGCGGTGGCTCGATGTGCAGTTGGTGCGACATAAAGCTTGCGACGGTATTGGTCAGCGCCACGCTGTAGATCAGCAGGATCGGGAAGATCGCAAAGAAGTACAGCAAGGTGATCAAAGCACCGGCCTTGATGCCGAAATGCTCTTCAACCACCTCAGTGATGTCCGAGCCCGCACGCCCCGACAGCACAAAGCGGGTCAGGCCACGGTGTGCGTAGTAGGTCATGGGGAACGCCAACAGCGCGAGGATCAGCAACGGCCAGAAGCCGCCCAGGCCTGCGTTGATGGGCAGAAACAAGGTGCCGGCGCCAATCGCCGTGCCGAACAGGCCAAGCATCCAGGTCGTGTCCTGGCGGCTCCAGCCCGTGAGGGTTACAGGTGTCGTTGCGTAGCGTTCATCGACGCTATTGGCCTGATCATTCATCCGCTCGGTTCTCCACTTTCATACGATCGCGGCGAGTCAGAAAAACCTGACAGGCAGCGCCACGACCGTAACAGGGGCGCGATTGTCCGGGATTCACTTGAATAAGCAAAGACTTAGCTGAGGAATGGTTGTACGGAGCAGAGCCAGTCGATTGACCACAAATTGTTGGAATCAGGAACGTTACGCCCCCATCGCCCACTCAATGCAAGCTCTACTACAAAACCTGGAGATTCAAGCATGACGACTTCAAGCCTGAACATTTTCAACGCTGGCCAGTTGGTCGATAGCGTATCGACCCACATTGCCGATCAAATCGCCGCCCAAGACAAGCCCAAGCAACAACAGTCTGACACCTTCACATTCAACGGCATTGAATACGCCGCCGCGCCCAAGCCTCGCAACACACTGATACCCACACCGCGAATCGGCTAAAGATTGGCGAAACTGAGGAATGGGAGTGGCGCAAATGCGTTTAATCAGGCAACAACCCTATAGATAGCCGCCCCTTTAAACATAAAATTTATATACCTATCGCAATTTATATCTCACCAGCTTACTTGTAGGAATTCCCCTACTTCACAGCGAGCATTTGAATATTTTTTAAATGATTGCCCGTGGATTTGTTACAAACATATACCCAGGCATTGATAGCACCTGCCAGCACATTTATATTCCGTCACTGCCGGGCCCAAGCAATACCCAACCAAATACAAGAATAAAAACCCACGCCCCATGTAGGAATTATCTAATGCGAAAATGCCATGCCGTTTTTACAGGTCTACTTCTCGCTGGACTGCTCGCTCCACTTTCCAGCCAGGCACAATCGACAAACTCCGACATCCGCGCACTCGCTTCTTCGCCCCAGTGGCTGACCACCAAAGTCTATATAGAAGGCGCCCCGCAAATTGACGTCAAGGACAAGTATCCGGGCGTGGTTGGCATATCCATGTGGGACCCCGAGCGTAATCGCTATGAGTTTTTCTATGCCGACACCGGGCTGTCAAAGTATGACCATGGCGGTGGCGGTTACTTTCTGGTCACAGGCGACAAAACCACCCATATCCTGGTACCAGACAAGGGCCCTGCCAGAACAGTGGTCAGGCGGCTTGAGGTCCTCAACAACCAAGAGTTCACCTATTCGCGGGAAGTGCCCCGGGACATGGTCGAGACCAACGAGAAAGTTCGTATCTACGTGGTCCATGCGCCTTACAACGGGCCGATCAAAACCTCCACCTCCCACTGAGTATTCTTGACCTGCCAGATACCATCAGGCTTTGACTACTTACTTCAAAAATCCATAAAACAATAAAAAGACGCCTCTTATGAAAACTCAACTCAAGTCGTTATTAATATCCACCGTATGGTTGTCCGCCCTTCTTTCCAGCGGCGCCAATGCGCAACCCTCAGCCCCCGCGACAGCAAAAATACCGCACGCCACACCCGAAAATGCAATTATGTTGACGGTATTTCTCAAACATGATCAATCCCGCCCATTAAGCGAACTAAGGGCGCAACTCGCCAAGCAGGATTTCTACAAAGTATTTCCACCGGAGGGAGTAGAAGTCGTCAGTTGGAACATCACCATGGGAATCGGCCAAGTCATCGTCCTGCGCCTACCCGCCTCTCGGTTGTCAGCGGTCAATCTGGCACTGGAAAATGCTGCATGGGGCACCTACCGGACCGAGTTTTTCCCCACCTATGATTTCCGGGAAATCGCCCAGGCAGAACAGAACAAGGTACGACAAACCCAGTAACGCCCCCCACGGATGCCCAGCGTCTGCAGCCTGCGCCGACGCTGGCATCCCCATGCCAAGGCCTCCCATCGAGGAAGCATCTTTCATCTGCGGGCATTCGTACTACAAAAAATACCGCATACTCCAGAGATCAAACCCCACAACAAGAGCTGCCCCATGCCCGCCACTGTTCTGGTCCTGGTTGAAACCATCAATGAATACCTGCCCATCATCGAGAGCAACGACTTTCATGTGATTCTGGCGCCAACCCCCGCAGAACGCGCCCAGGCGATCAAGACCCATGGCGGGCAGATCCGTGCCGTGCTGACCCGTGGTCCACTGGGGTTGTATGCCGAGGAGATCGCCGCCCTGCCACTGCTGGAAATCATCTGCGTGATCGGTGCCGGCTATGAGCATGTCGACCTGCAGGCGGCGAGCAATCGCAAGATTGTGGTCACCAACGGTGCCGGGGTAAACGCGCCCTCAGTGGCCGACCACGCCATGGCCTTGTTGCTGGCGCTGGTACGCGGCATTCCCCAGACAGACGCGGCCGTGCGACGTGGCGAATGGCCCAAGGTGATGCGCCCGTCCCTCGCCGGCAAACAGCTGGGCATCCTCGGCCTCGGCGCGGTAGGCCTGGAGATCGCCAGGCGCGCCGCCCTCGGGTTTGGCATGGAAGTCAGTTATCACAACCGCCAGCCCCGCGATGACGTGGACTACACCTACTGCGCCAGCGCCGTGGAACTGGCGCGTAACTCGGACTTCCTGGTGCTGGCCACCCCCGGCGGCGTCGGCACGTACCACCTGATCGACCGCCAGGCCCTGGACGCCTTGGGACCCCACGGCTACCTGGTGAACATCGGCCGCGGCAGCGTGGTGGTGACCGCCGACCTGGTGGCCGCCCTTGAGCAACGCCGTATCGGCGGCGCGGCCCTGGATGTGTTCGACGACGAGCCCCAGGTGCCCGACGCCCTCAAGCGCCTGGGCAATACGGTGCTCACCTCCCATGTCGCCGGCCTGTCGCCCGAAGCGGCCCATGACACCGTGCAAAGGGTCGCCGAAAACCTCGTGGAACACTTCGCCGGGCGCCCGGTACTCACACCGGTTGCCTTGCCCCCGCCCGAAAAATGACCGATCAGGCACGCTGATTGTCGTCCAACACGCTAGCCTATTAAGCCACCACAGCCTTGTGGCAGGTTGGCTGTGCGCATTAGATTAGCCAATAGTCCAAGGCCTCAAGAATAAGCAAAAGGGATAAGCATGGCGCTCAATGACCAATCCACCCAGATTCGCCCAGGCGAAGAACTGGATGCCAGCCTCATCGACCCCTACCTCAAGGCCCATATCCCAGGCCTGAGTGGCAGCGCCAGAATCAGCCAGTTTCCAGGCGGCGCCTCCAACCTGACCTACCTGCTGGAATACCCCGAACAGGAATTCGTCCTGCGCCGCCCGCCGTTTGGCCACAAGGCCAAGTCGGCCCATGACATGGGCCGTGAGTTCCGCATCCTCAACCAGCTCAAGGATGGCTTCCCCTATTGCCCCAAAGCCTACGTGCACTGCACCGACGAATCGGTGATCGGCGCCGAGTTTTACGTGATGGAACGGGTCAAGGGCGTCATCCTGCGCTCGGACCTGCCGCCGGAGCTGGGCCTGGACGCGGCGCGCACCGAAACCTTGTGCAAGAGCTTTATCGACAAGTTCGTCGAACTGCACCAGGTCGACTACAGCGCGTGCGGCCTGGCCGACCTGGGCAAGCCTGAAGGTTATGTGCAACGCCAGATTCGCGGCTGGAGCGAGCGCTACGAAAAAGCCCTGACCCCCGACGCCCCGAAATGGGAAGCCGTGCGTGCCTGGCTCAACGACAAGATGCCCGCCGATCATCCGACCTCGAGCATCGTGCACAACGACTATCGCTTCGACAATGTGATCCTCGACCCCAACAACCCGATGCAAATCATTGGCGTGCTGGATTGGGAGCTGACCACTCTGGGCGACCCGCTGATGGACCTGGGCAACAGCCTCGCCTACTGGATCGAAGCCGCCGACCCGGCGCCCGTGCAACTGATGCGCCGCCAACCGAGCAACGCCCCCGGCATGCTGACCCGCCGCCAGTTTGTCGATTACTACGCCGAGCGCTCCGGCATCCAGATCGACAATTTCGACTTCTACTACACCTACGGCCTGTTCCGTCTGGCCGGCATCGTGCAGCAGATCTACTACCGCTTCTTCCATGGCCAGACCCAGGACAAACGTTTCGCGCAGTTCATCCACATGAACACGCTGCTGGAACAGATGAGTCTGAACGTCATCCACAAATCCACCCTCTGACCCGACAAGGAACCCCCATGTCCAAGACTCATCTGTTCGACCTCGATGGCAAGATCGCGTTTGTTTCCGGGGCCAGCCGTGGCATTGGTGAGGCCATCGCCAAGCTGCTGGCCCAGCAAGGTGCCCACGTGATTGTCTCGAGCCGCAAGATCGACGGCTGCCAGCACGTGGCCGATGCAATCATCGCCGCCGGCGGCAAGGCCACGGCCATTGCCTGCCACATCGGCGAGATGGAGCAGATCAGCGAGGTGTTTGCGGGCATTCGCCAGCAGTTCGGGCGCCTGGACATCCTGGTCAACAACGCCGCGACCAACCCCCAGTTCTGCAACGTGCTGGACACCGACCTCGGCGCGTTCCAGAAAACCGTCGACGTGAACATCCGTGGCTACTTCTTCATGTCAGTGGAAGCCGGCAAGCTGATGCGTGACAACGGTGGCGGCAGCATCATCAACGTGGCCTCGATCAACGGCATTTCCCCGGGGCACTTCCAGGGCATCTACTCGGTGACCAAGGCCGCCGTGATCAATATGACCAAGGTGTTTGCAAAGGAATGTGCGCCGTTCGGCATCCGCTGCAACGCCCTGCTGCCGGGCCTGACCGACACCAAGTTTGCCTCGGCCCTGGTGAAGAACGAGTCGATCCTGAACATGGCCCTGGCCCAGATCCCACTCAAGCGCGTGGCCGACCCCAGCGAAATGGCCGGCGCGGTGCTGTACCTGGCCAGCGATGCCTCGACCTACACCACGGGCGTTTCGCTGAACGTGGACGGTGGCTTCCTCTCCTGACCCACGCTTGTGTGGGAGCGAGCTTGCTCGCGAAGACGTCGGCCCAGCAAACATTGATGTTGACTGACCCACTGCTTTCGCGAGCAAGCCCGTTCCCACATTTTTGATCGGCGCGGCCTGTACATACGAGTAACCTTGGCAGAATTGACCGCCTCGGAATGAAACATGGAACTGCACGTCGTCATCCAGGGCCGCAAGGACCTGGCCGAACAGCTTTACCAGCAACTGCGCGACGCGATTGAATCAGGACGCCTGGCCGCTGGCGCGCAGTTGCCCCCCAGCCGCTTGCTGGCCGAGCAGTTGGGGGTGTCGCGCAAGACCGTGTCCGACACCTACACCACCCTGACCTACGAAGGCCTGCTGATCGGCAAGATCGGCCGTGGCACCTTCGTCACCCCCCATGCGCTGCGGCCAAAGGGCCTGCAAAGTGCGGCCGACCTGGCCTGCGCCGCCAACCTGGCCAAGTGGCAGGCCCTGCCCTCGCCCATGCGCCATCCGACACGCGAAAGCACGTTGCGCTGCGAGTTCATCGGTGGCGCCACCACCCGCAGCCTGTTCCCCCAGGACGAATGGCGACGTTGCACCCAGGACGCTCTGCGCCGCATTGCCAAAAACAGTGGTTTCTACGGCCAGCCCGAGGGCTTGCCGGCCTTGCGCAATGCGATTGCCGGGCATATCGCCTTTTCCCGTGGGGTCAACTGCCGCGACGACGACATTGTGGTGTGCAACGGTGCCCAGCAGGCACTGGACCTGATCGCCCGCGTGGTGCTGGAACCGGGCAGCATCGTCGCCATGGAAGACCCCGGCTACGCCCCGGCGCGCCTGCTTTTCGAAGCCATGGGCGCCACGGTGGCCGGCGTGCCGCTGGACGCGCAAGGGATCCAGGTCGAGTTGATTCCCGAAGGCACCCGACTGATCTACGTCACCCCGTCCCACCAGTTTCCATTGGGTATCCCCATGAGCCTGCCGCGCCGCGAAGCGCTGCTGGAACGGGCGCTGGCGCTGGGCGCAATTGTCATCGAGGACGACTACGACAGTGAGTTCCGCTACGAAGGCCGCCCCGCCGACGCCCTGCAAAGCATGGATACACGAGGCATCGTCGCCTATGTCGGAACCTTCTCCAAGACCCTGCTCCCAGAGCTGCGCCTAGGCTACACGGTGCTGCCACCGGCCATCCGCGGCGCGGTACTCAAGGCCAAGCAACTGAGCGACCAGCACAGCTCGACACTGCCGCAATGGGCCCTGGCCAAGTTCATCAGCGAAGGCTATCTGCTCAAGCACATCCGGCGTTGTCACGCGGTCTACACCACCCGCCGCGAACGCATCCTCAGCCGTCTGGCCGGCGACCTGTCGCCCTGGTTCGAAGCCGTACCCAGCGTGGCCGGGTTCCACTTGGCCGCACTGTGCAAAGTGCCCGTGAACATCCCCCTGCTGATCGAGCGGGCACGCCAGGTGGAAGTCGGCCTGTATCCACTGGACGTGTTTTTCCATCAGGCGCCGGTGCGTAGCGGCTTGATCTTCGGCTTCGGCGCCATCGAGACCCTGGATATCGACCCGTCCCTGGACAAGGTGCGCGATATCCTGTTGCAGATTGGCTGAGGAGTAAGGAGCTCCTGCCAGTTCAGGATTCAGGGGCGCCTGAACTGGCGGCGCAGGTCTTCAATCGGCTGCCGACAGGCGCAGCCTTCCAGGTGGTCATTGACCATCCCCATCGCCTGCATGAATGCATAGATCGTCGTCGGCCCGACGAATGTCCAGCCGCGCTTCTTCAAGGCCTTGGACAAGCGTACCGACGCCGGCGACGTCGGGTTGCCCGTCCAATAGGCCATGTCCACCACCGCCGGGCGCTCGTCGGCCGCCGGCTCGAATGCCCACAACCAGGCCGCCAGCGAGCCGTATTCATCCACCAGCTCACAGGCCCTGCGCGCATTGTTGAGGGTCGAGAGGATTTTCGCCCGGTTACGCACAATGCCGGGGTCGGCCATCAAGCGCTGGATATCCTGCTCGGTGTACTGCGCCACCCGGCGAAAATCAAAACCCTCGAACGCCCGGCGAAAATGCTCGCGCTTGCGCAGGATGGTGATCCACGCCATGCCGGCCTGGAAGCCTTCCAGGCAGATTTTCTCGTACAGCGCCCTATCATCGGCAACCGGTACACCCCATTCGTGATCGTGGTAATCGGGGTACTCGGCAGCGGCCGTTCGCCATGTACAACGGGTCAGTCCCGTTTCATCGGTTGTCAGTCCAGGCTTGTCCATGCATCACCTCAGCAGCCAAGCCGGGGATGATAAGCGAAAAATTTTCCAGACCGCCAACCGCTCAAGCATCACGGTTACCGAGCAACTGGTAAGACCGGACAACCTAAACACCCCCTCACCCCCTTGTAGTTTGCAAAAAACCGAGCGTAGACTGGCCGCGCACTGGACTTACCGGTAAGACCACAACAATTAAGCCCTGGACCCACCAGGGCACCGAATAGAGATCCTTCCCATGCTCAGATGGTGCTCGCGTTCGATTTTCCTGCAAGTCGTCATAGGCCTGATGCTCGGCATCGCGTGCGGCTTGGCCCTTCCCGAATTCTCCTCACAACTCAAACCCCTGGGTGACGGCTTTATCAAGCTGATCAAGATGCTGATCGGCCTGATCGTGTTCTGCGTGGTGGTCAGCGGCATTTCCGGTGCTGGCGACCTGAAAAAAGTCGGGCGCATCGGCCTCAAGTCGGTGATCTATTTCGAAATCCTCACCACCATCGCCCTAGTACTGGGCCTGGTGCTGGCCTTCAGTACCGGGATCGGTAGCGGGGCCAATATCCATCTGGAACAGCTGTCTTCCGCCGGCCTCAATGAATTGGCGGATCGTGGCCAACATATCAAGGGCACTAGTCAGTTCCTGATGGACCTGATCCCCAACTCGGTGATCGGCGCCTTTGCCGACAACAACGTACTGCAAGTGCTGTTGTTCTCGGTGCTGTTCGGCAGTGCGCTGAACCTGGTAGGGGAAGCGGCGTCGGGCATTTCACGACTGATCAACGAACTGAGCCATGTGATCTTCCGCATCATGGGCATGATCGTGCGCCTGGCGCCCATCGGCGTATTCGGTGCCATCGCCTTTACCACCAGCACCTATGGCCTGGATTCGCTACAGCACCTGGGCAGCCTGGTGGGTCTGTTCTACCTGACCTGCATCGCGTTTGTCGCGCTGATCCTGGGCGCGGTGATGCGCCTGTCGGGCCTGCGCATGCTGCCGCTGCTCAAATACCTGCGCGAAGAGCTGCTGATCGTGATGGGCACCGCGTCATCCGATGCAGTGTTGCCACAGATCATGCGTAAACTGGAGCACCTGGGCATCGGCAGTTCCACCGTCGGCCTGGTGATCCCCACCGGTTACTCGTTCAACCTCGATGGTTTCTCGATCTACCTGACCCTGGCCATTGTGTTTATCGCCAACGCCACCGGTACGCCGTTGTCGATGACCGATCTGCTGACCATCCTGCTGGTGTCGCTGATCACCTCCAAGGGGGCCCACGGCATACCGGGTTCAGCCCTGGTGATTCTGGCTGCGACCCTCACCGCCATTCCCGCCATCCCGGTGGTGGGCCTGGTGCTGGTGTTGGCCGTGGACTGGTTTATGGGGATTGGCCGTGCACTGACCAACCTGATCGGCAACTGCGTGGCCACCGTGGCCATTGCCCGCTGGGAAAAGGACATTGATCTGCAACGAGCCAACAAGGTGCTGGAGGGGCAGCAAGGGTATGCGTTCCAGGCCAAGAAGCCGGTGTTGCCGGCTCACCAGGAGTTCTAGCGCAGATCGAGTGTGGGAGCGGGCTTGCTCGCTCCCACCGTTAATCGTCGCCATTTTTACCGTTTGTGTTTGCAACATAAGGAGCCCGGCGTGATCAGCACCTCAACCGTCGTCAATTCAGTCGTAGAAAAACTACGCGCCGCCCTGGCCCGAGGCCAATGGCGGCGTGGCGAAATGCTCCCCGGCCAGCGCGAACTGGCCGAACAATTGGGCATCAGCCGCCCGAGCCTGCGCGAAGCCGTGATCGTCCTGGAAACCCTCGGCCTGGTGCGCTCGATGCCCGGCAAAGGTGTGGTCGTGCTGGAAACCAGCGTCAACGAGCCCCAAGCCCATGATGCCGTGGCCGACGCCAGCCTCGCCGACATCCTGCAACTGCGCTACACCCTGGAGCCGTTTATCGTCGGCCTGGTGGCCCAGTCCATCACCAGCAAGGAAATCGGGCAACTGCGCCTGACCCTGATGGACATGCGCGAAGCCCTGGACGCCAACGACAGTGAAGCGGGGATGAACGCCTACATCGCCTTCCACGAAGAACTGTTCGCCCTGACCTCCAACCCGATCTTCCAGAACGTGGTGCAGCAGACTAGCAACGCCCTCAAGCAAAGCGCCCAGGTGTTGCGCAACTCCCCCGAACACCTGGCCGAGCGCCTGCAGGAAAACGAAGCGGTGGTGCGCGCGATCCGCAGCAAGAACAGCGCCCAGGCCAGCGCCGAAATGCGCCGCCATATCCTCAACGAAGGCCAGCGCATGGGGACCGCCCTGAACATTCCCGACGACCATCTCGGCAACTGACTCTGGAGGCTGGCCATGAGCGCTCATGCCCTGCAACGCACTAACGTTGTCACCGCCCCGCCCCCCATGCGCCTGGTGCCCGGTAAACGGCCCTCGGTGGATGACCTCTACCCACGGCTGTTCGATGCCATCCTCGAACAGCGCATCGTGCCCACCAGCCGCTTTACCGAAGAAGGCCTGGCCGAACAATTTGGCGTCAGCCGCAGCGTACTGCGCCGGGTCCTGGCGCGCCTGGCCGAGCAGCAAGTGATCATCCTGCGCCCCAACCTGCGTGCCCAGGTGGCGGCGCCCGATGCGCAGCAGGTGCAACACATTCTCGAGGCGCGGCGCTTGATGGAAGTGACCGTGGTGCAATTGGCATGCGCACAGGCCAGCCCCGGCCAGATGCGGCGCTTGCGCGAACTGGTGGCGCGCCAACGGGCGTGCGTCGAACAGGGCCAGCAAGGCCCGGCCATCCGCCTGTGTGGCGAGTTTCACCTATTGCTAGCGAGCATTGCGGGGAATCGGCCACTGGCGCAGTTTCTCAATAGCCTGGTGCCGTTGACCTCGCTGGTCATTGCGCAACAGGGAGCGTTCGCCGGGACCTGGCGTGAGCAGTCGGCGATGATCGAGGCACTGGAGCGCAGGGATGGGGGCACGGCCGTAAGCCTGATGACCCAACATCTGGATCATCTGCAAGCACAACTCTCGTAAGCCAATGGAGATTCAACTGTGGGAGATTCTATGGTTTTGGGGAAGCCCCCAAAACCGCTTTTGACTGGTATTCGCTCAGGTTTTTCATGAGCGAAAAGGCGATGCGCGCCAGCTTGCGGCCAATGATGACCAGGGCTTGAGTCG
>NZ_JAARMC010000038.1:0-25963 GCF_012985595.1 Pseudomonas sp. WS 5411 | reverse complement strand
GCCATCCGCAGTTGGTGGCGTACGTGGTTGCCGTGCAAGCGGTCAGCGATGAACAGGCGCTGCGTGAGGCGTGCAAGCGTCAGCTCAAGGGCGACCTGCCGGAGTACATGGTGCCCAGCCATTGGGTATTCCTCGACAGCCTGCCGCTGACCCCCAATGGCAAGCTCGATCGCAAGGTGTTGCCGGCGCCGGATGCCAGTCTGGCGCAAAAAACCTATGTAGCGCCCTGTAGTCCTTTGCAACAGCAGGTCGCAGCGATTTGGCAAGACGTATTGAAAGTCGAGCCTATCGGCCTGGAGGACCATTTCTTTGAACTGGGTGGGCACTCACTACTGGTCGTGAGCGTGGTCTCGCGCCTACAACTTGAGCTGGGTATGCAGTTGACGCCGCAGTTGATGTTCCAACACCCGACTCTGGGCGCGTTTACCGCCCAGCTTGAGCAGCAGGCAGGACCTGTCACCGCGCAGAAACTCGACAAACTTGAAGCCCTGCTCGATGAAATGGAGGAGTTCTGATGGATAAGACTGTCGCTGCCCGTATTGCCCGGCGTTTCATCACCCTGCCCCTGGAAAAGCGCAAGCTGTACC
This sequence comes from Pseudomonas sp. WS 5411, assembly GCF_012985595.1. Classification (NCBI taxonomy): domain Bacteria; kingdom Pseudomonadati; phylum Pseudomonadota; class Gammaproteobacteria; order Pseudomonadales; family Pseudomonadaceae; genus Pseudomonas; species Pseudomonas sp. WS 5411. Next base: position 25,376 of record NZ_JAARMC010000038.1, on the reverse strand, counting down.
TGGAAAAAATGCTGGCTGAAGGGGTTTCACCCACCAACCTGCCAATCCCTGAAGTGCAGTCAGCCTTCGAATCCGTCCCACTTTCTTTCGCTCAAGAACGGCAGTGGGTGCTCTGGCAACTAGACCCCGACAGCGCAGCCTACAACATTCCAACTGCCCTGCGACTCAAGGGTAAACTGGACGTCGTGGCGCTGGAGCAAAGCTTCAACGCCTTAATCGCCCGTCACCAGACGCTGCGCACCACGTTTGCACATGGCGAAGATCGACCATTGCAAATTATTCACCTCGACATGCCGATGCAGATCCAGCAAAGCAGCGTTTCGGGGCTCGATGACGCAGGAATCAAGGCATTTATCCAAGCCCAGGCTTACCAGCCATTTGATTTGCAGCAAGGCCCACTGTTGCGTGTAGCCTTGCTACAGCTGGGCCAGGATGACCATGTACTGGTGCTGACCCAGCACCACATCGTCTCGGATGACTGGTCGATGCAGGTGATGGTCGATGAACTGGTTGCACTGTACTCGGATTATCAGCAAGGCCAACCAAACGTCTTGCCAGAGCTGACAATCCAGTACGCCGACTATGCCATCTGGCAACGTCATTGGATGGAGGCCGGTGAAAGCGAACGCCAACTGGCTTATTGGCAAGCCCAATTGGGTGGTGAACAACCCGTATTGGAGTTACCCACCGATCACCCACGGCCAGCTGTCCAGAGCTATCGAGGGGCGAACATTGCAGTCACGGTTCCAGCCTCCCTGGAACACAACCTCAAGCAGCTTGCCCAGCAACACAATGTGACTCTGTTTATGTTGCTGCTCGCCTCGTTCCAGGCGCTGTTGCACAAGTACACCCGCCAGCCCGACGTTCGCGTAGGCGTACCTGTAGCAAACCGTAACCGTGTTGAAACCGAGCGCTTGCTGGGTTTTTTCGTCAATACTCAAGTGCTCAAAGCACGCTTCGATCACACGCTGTCTTTTAGCGAACTCTTGGCGCAGGTCAAGCAAACGGCACTGGATGCCCAGGCGCATCAGGACCTGCCTTTCGAACAACTGGTCGAGGCCTTGCAGCCAGAACGGAACCTGAGCTTCAACCCGTTGTTCCAGGTGATGTACAACCACCTCAATGACCATCAGGGCAGCGCAACCACTCAACCGGCGTCGGCCGCCTTATTGAACGTCGAAGGTATCACGTGGGGTAACCGCACCGCGCAGTTTGATCTGACGCTCACCACGTTCCAATCAACCCAGGGCCTGTCGGCTACCCTGAACTATGCTAGCGACCTGTTTGATTCCAGCACTGTTGAACGCCTCGGGAACCATTGGCTTAACCTGCTCGAACGCTGTATCGCCGCCCCGCAGCAGCCCATCGTCAGCTTGTCGCTGCTCAGTGCCGTTGAACAGCAGCAGATCTTGCGCGACTGGAACGCCACAGCCTCTGAGTACCCACAACAACACAGCATTCATGGGTTGATCGCCGAGCAGGTGGCGCGTCAGCCGGACGCCGTGGCCCTGACCTGCGGTACCCAGACCCTGAGCTATCGCCAGTTGGACGCCCGGGCCAATCAACTGGCCCACAAACTGATCGAGCTGGGCGTTGGCCCCGAAGTGCGAGTCGGCGTGGCCATGCAGCGTTCCGACGCTTTGATCGTGGCCTTGCTCGGCGTACTCAAGGCCGGCGGCGCCTATGTGCCGCTGGATCCGGATTACCCCGCCGACCGAGTCGTCTACATGCTCGAAGACAGCCGCGCCCAAGTGCTGCTGACCGAAGCCCAATTGCTCGCCGAACTGCCGCGCACCCAGGCTCAGGTGTTGCTGATAGATCAACTGGCGGGCTACCCGCTGACCGCGCCGGCCAGCCAAGCCGCGCCCGACAATTTGGCCTACGTGATCTACACCTCCGGTTCCACTGGCAAACCCAAAGGCGTGGCCATTACCCATAGCAATGTCTTGGCGCTGGTCCACTGGTCGCAGGAGGTCTACAGCCAAGAAGATATCCAAGGCGTGCTGGCCTCGACCTCCGTGTGTTTCGACCTCTCGGTATGGGAAATCTTCGTCACTCTGGCCAACGGCGGCTCACTGATCCTCGCTCGTAATGCCCTGGAGTTGCCCGACCTGCCCGCCCGGGATCAGGTGCGCCTGATCAATACCGTACCCTCGGCGATCAATGCCTTGCTGCGCGCCGGGCAAATCCCTGACAGCATTCGCATCATTAACCTTGCGGGCGAGCCACTGAAACAATCGCTGGTGGAGAATCTCTACCACCAGGCCGCAGTTGAGCATGTCTACGACCTCTATGGGCCGTCCGAAGACACCACATACTCCACCTGGGCTCGTCGCGAAGTCGCAGGCCAGGCCAACATTGGCCGCCCGCTGCACAATACCCAGAGCTACCTGCTCGATGCCGACCTGCAACCCGTTCCCACAGGGGTTGCAGCGGAGTTACATCTGGCCGGCGCCGGGATCACCCGAGGCTATCTCGGCCAAGCCGCGATGACCGCCGAAAAGTACATACCCAACCCGTTTTCCACCAACGGCGAGCGGCTGTATCGCACTGGCGACCTGACACGTTATCGCGCCGATGGCGTCATTGAGTACGCAGGGCGCATCGACCATCAGGTGAAGATTCGTGGGTTTCGTATCGAACTCGGCGAAGTCGAAGCGCGCCTGTTGGCACTGGGAGATATTCGCGAAGCAGTCGTATTAGCCCAGGAAGTCTGCGGCAGCCTGCAGTTGGTTGCTTATGCAACCACACCAGGCCCCCTAGGTGATGCGATGGCTCAAAAGCTGCTGCGTGACACACTCAAGTACCACCTCAAGGAGCACCTTCCGGATTACATGGTGCCCAGCCACTGGGTATTCCTCACCAACCTACCCCTGACGCCCAACGGCAAACTCGACCGCAAAGCCCTGCCCGCCCCCGATGCCAGCCAGGCCCTGCACGCTTACGTGGCACCGCAGAACAATCTGCAACAGCGCATCGCCAGCATCTGGCAAGACGTCCTCAAGGTTGCAAAAATCGGCCTGAACGACAACTTCTTCGAGCTGGGCGGCGACTCGATCATCTCCATCCAAGTCGTCAGCCACGCACGCCAAGCCGGCATCCACTTTACCCCCAAGGACCTGTTCCAACACCAGACCATCCAAGGCCTGGCCAGCGTGGCGAAAAACCACGGTCAGGGCCTGGCGATCGACCAAGGCCCGATCACCGGCGGCGCCCCGCTGCTACCGATTCAGCACCTTTTCTTCGACACCGACATCCCCGAGCGACACCACTGGAACCAGTCCGTGCTGCTCAAGCCCGCCACGCACCTGGAACTGCCGTTGCTGGAGCAGGCACTCGATGCCCTGATCCAACACCACGACGCCATGCGTCTGAGCTTCCATCAGGCCGACCACGGCTGGAGGGCCGAGTACCGTCCGACCACGCCATCAGTGCTATGGCAAACCCAAATCGACGACACCACGCAGTTGCAATCGTTGGGTGACGATGCCCAGCGCAGCCTCAACCTGCAAGATGGACCGCTGCTGCGGGCAGTGCTGGTGGGTTTGAAGGACGGCAGCCAGCGTTTGCTGCTGGCCATCCATCATTTGGTGGTGGATGGCGTGTCCTGGCGGATATTGTTTGATGATTTGCAGCTGGCCTATCGTCAACTGCAAGCGGGTCAGACGATCAGGTTGCCGGAAAAGACTAGTGCCTACAAAACCTGGGGTGAAAAATTGCAGGCCTACGGTCAGCACGATGTCCTGCAACAGGAACTGTCCTACTGGGAACAACAACTGGATACCGCCAGCCATGACCTGCCCCACGCCAACCCTGACGGCAACCTGAGCCATAGCCAGGCGACGACTGTCGATATCCAGTTGAACAAAACCCTGACCCAGCAACTTCTGCAAGTCGCGCCCGCAGCCTATCGCACACAAATCAATGATCTGCTGCTGACTGCCCTGACCCTTGCAGTCAGCCAATGGACCACCCGCGACGACGTCGTGATCCAACTGGAAAGCCATGGCCGCGAATCCCTGTTCGATGATATCGACCTGACCCGCACCGTCGGCTGGTTCACCAGCCTACACCCGGTCAAGTTGACCGCCCATCAGGATTTGGGTGAAGCCATCAAACAGGTCAAGGAGCAACTGCGGGCGGTTCCCGAAAAAGGCATTGGGTTTGGCGTCCTGCGCTACCTCGGGGATGCTCAGACTCGGGAACGCCTGGGTGCATTGGCCGTGCCGCGCATTACCTTCAACTACCTGGGCCAGTTCGACGGCAGTTTCGACAGTGTCAAAGGGGCGCTGTTTGTGCCTACCGGCGAGGAGCGCGGCGCCGAAAAAAACCGCGAAGCGCCTTTGGGCAACTGGCTGACCATCAACAGCCAAGTCTATGACAACCAGTTGAGTATGGGCTGGACCTTCAGCCATGAAGTCTTCCCTGTCGACGTCATCCAGAACCTCGCCGACAGCTGCCTGCAGGCGCTCGAACAGTTGATCGCCTATTGCTGCGACCCCCACCACCAAGGTGCAACACCCTCCGACTTCCCATTGGCCGGATTGAGCCAGGCACAACTGGACACACTGAGCCTCCCGGTCCGGCAAATCGAGGACATCTATCCACTGTCACCGATGCAGCAAGGGATGATGTTCCACACCCTTGAAGCATCCGAAGCGGCGGCTTACATCAATCAGACTGCCGTAACAGTCAGCGGCCTGGATATCGCGCGCTTTACCAACGCCTGGGAGGCGGTCGTCGAACGCCATGAAATCCTGCGCACCAGCTTCTGGACCGCCAGCCATCTGGTTGAGCCGCTCCAACTGGTGTTCAAAAAAGCCGCCTTGCCCCTGCACATTCTTGATTGGCAGAACCGTGAGGACTATGCGCAAGACCTGCAAGACCTGGTCGAAGCCGATAACCGCGCAGGCTTCGAGCTGCTTACGGCACCGCTGATGCGCCTGACGCTGGTCAAACTGCCGGCCGAGCAGTTGTATCTGGTCTGGACCCATCACCACATTTTGCTGGACGGTTGGAGCAGCTCGCGTCTGCTTGCCGAAGTATTCGAGGTCTACAACGGTAAGGTCCCGGCCCCCAAGCGTGGCAAGTACCGCGACTACATCGCGTGGTTGCAAGCCCAGTCACAGGCATCTCTGGAAGCTTTCTGGAAATCCAAGTTACAAGGGCTGGACGGGCCAACCATTCTCGCCAAAAGCCTATCGCCACTGCCGGACCCTAGTGGCGAAGGGCACGAGGCGCTTTACCTCAACTGGGACGTGCAACAAACCCGGCGCCTGAAAGATCAGGCACAACAGCTGCGCGTGACGCCCAACACCTTTATCCAGGCCTCCTGGTTGTTATTGCTACAACGCTATACAGGACAAGACAGCGTGTGCTTTGGCGGTACCGTCGCAGGACGGCCCCCCAGTCTTGAAGCATCTGATGAAATACTGGGGTTGTTTATTAACACCTTGCCGATCATTCAGACCCCACAACCACAGCAGACCGTGGTCGATTGGTTGCTTGAACTGCAAACTTACAATGTGGAAGTTCGCGATCACGAACATGCATCACTGGCCGACGTACAACGCTGGTCGGGGCAAGGCGGCCAGGCGCTGTTTGACAGCATTATCGTGTTTGAAAACTACCCAGTGGATGAGCGCCTCCATGAGGCCGAGCAGGACCAACTGACGTTCGGTGAAACCAGGACCCAGGGCGTGACTAACTTCGCCATGGACCTGGCGGTCAACCTGGGTAATCGCCTGACCGTCGAGTTTATGTATCTTCGTAATCGCTTCACTGCGGAGGCGACCGCGCAACTACGCCGCAGCTTTGAAACCCTGTTGCTGGCCATGCTCGACAATCCGAGAGCCACCCTGGGCAGCCTGTCCACGATCGATGCCGATGAGCAACATGCCCTGGAACAAGGCAATAAGCTAATTGCCGGAGCCTGCGCCCTGCCCTTGCTGGCGGCACAAATTCGCAACCATGCAGCCGACAATCCCGATGCAGTCGCGGTCATTTGTGAGCATCACCAACTGACCTACGGTCAACTGGAGCAGCGTGCCAACCGCCTGGCCCAGCACCTGATCGCTCAAGGGGTGGGGCCTGAGACCTTCGTTGGTATCGCCCTGGAACGCTCGGTGGACGTGGTCGTCGCCCTCTATGCGGTGATGAAGACCGGTGGTGCTTATGTCCCGCTGGACATCGACTACCCGCAAGACCGGGTGAAGTGGATCGTCGAAGACTCGGCCATGACGGTACTGCTGACCCAAAGCTCGTTGCGCAAGCGCTTCGACCAGCCGTGGGTGACCGCCCTGATCGAACTTGACACCCTGCCACTGGCGGCCTTGCCCGACAGTTGCCCGGCATCGCTAGTGGACGCGGACAACCTCGCGTACCTGATCTATACCTCAGGCTCTACCGGCAACCCCAAGGGGGTGGCGGTCAGTCATGGGCAGATTCGCATGCACTGTCAGGCCATTGGCCAACGCTATGAAATGGATAGCAGTACCCGCGAACTTCTGTTTATGTCGTTTGCCTTCGATGGAGCCCAGGAGCGTTGGCTGAGTACCCTGTCCCACGCGGGACAATTGGTAGTGCGCGAGAATCGCTTGTGGACACCCGAAGAAACCTGGCAAGCCTTGCACACCCACCAGATCAGCATCGCCTGTTTTCCGCCGGCCTACTTGCAACAACTGGCAGAGTACGCCCGGGATTGCGGCAAGGCGCCACCAGCGGTGCGCATCTACTGCTTTGGCGGGGATGCAGTGGCCGACGCCAACTTTGAGTTGGTCAAGCAGGCACTCAAACCTGAGTACCTGACCAATGGCTATGGCCCAACCGAAACAGTGGTAACACCACTACTGTGGAAAGTCGCCGCCAGTGGAACCTGCGGCGCGGTGTATGCACCGATTGGTACACGGGTTGGCAAGCGCACTCTGTATGTGCTCGACGAGCACCTCAATCCGTTGCCTGAAGGTGTGGCGGGTGAGTTGTACATCGGCGGTGAAGGCGTGGCCCGGGGTTACCATCAGCGTCCGGGGTTGACGAGCGAACGGTTTGTCGTTGATCCATTCGCTGCCAATGGCACGCGTTTGTATCGAACCGGCGATCTGGTCCGTCAGCGGCCTGACGGTACGATTGACTATCTGGGACGCCTGGACAATCAGGTAAAAATCCGTGGATTTCGCATCGAACTCGGCGAAATCGAGTCCAGGCTGCGACATATTCCTGGGGTGCAGGATGCGGTGGTTGTCGCCCGCGATGCGGGGGTTAGCAAACAACTGATTGGCTACGTCGTGACACCGGCCGATGAGGCACCTGCAGAGCGCCTACGGGGTGTGCTCCAGGCCGACTTGCCGGACTACATGGTACCCGCGCAGATCATTCGTCTGGCCGCATTGCCACTCAATCCCAACGGGAAGATCGACCGCAAGGCTCTGCCCGATCCCGACTTCAAGGGCCGTGAGTTCGTAGCCCCACGCAACGCCGTGGAGCAGGCCCTGGCGACCATTTGGCAACAGGTGTTAGAGCTGGAAAGCGTGGGGGTGACCGACAACTTCTTCGAGTTGGGCGGCGATTCGCTGCGCATCCTCAAAGTACTGTCCAAAGTCCGCAACCAGCCTGATTTAGGGTTGGAATTGAAACTGCGGGACATGATCGGTAAACCCACCATTGCTGAACTGTCGGGCTTCGCCCCGGCAACCGATCTGGATCCGTTACTGCTGCTCAACAGTCGCGTACCTCACGCCCAGCCCTTGTTCTGCCTGCATGCCGGCTTTGGCACAGTGTTCGACTACAACCCCATCGCCCGCCGACTGGAAGGCCAGCGCAGCGTGTATGGCTTGCAATGCCGCATGCTGCTCGACCGTGACTGGCAGGACGAGTCGCTCGTGTCGATGGCCATCGACTACGCCCAGTACATCCGCCAGAAACAGGCCCTGGGGCCTTATCAATTGGTCGGCTGGTCCCTGGGGGGCACTCTCGCGGTGTTGGTGGCCCAGGAGCTTGAGAAACAGGGCCAGGAAGTGGAGTTCCTGGGCTTGATCGACAGCTTCATCCCTTCTGCTACCCCTACCGCCCCCGACTTGGATTGGGGCGATGATTTGCGCGGTTTCCTCGCGGTGATCTTCGCCCAGCCCGCTGGGCAATTGCCCCTGCTGACGCTGCCAGCCGAGTGCCCTCAGACAACGCTTGAGCAACTGATTGCGCAGGTCCGCAAGCAAATCAATGGCACCTCGGCGTTCGGCGATATCGGTGTCGAAGAGTTGGCCCAGACGTTTAAGGTTGCGATGAAGCTCAAGGCCCTATCCCTGAACCTCAATGCGTTGCCACAGACACGCGTATCGGCCTGTTGCTGGTGGGCCTGCGACGTCAATACACCAGACTTTGCCAACCCGGTGGCGGGCAGCGTACTGGACGAACGGATCGTCGCCGGGCATTACCAGATGCTCAACAACAATCAACTGCTGCACAGCCTCCTCCAGCAATTGCCGCAGCGTGAAGTAGTTACCGGTTAATTCTGCCAGCGCCTCGGGTCTGTCGCCCGGGGCGCTTTTGTTTGGCTACCCCTTATAAGGAACACGCAATGCCTCTGGACCCCGACCTCGAAGGTTTTCTGGAACTGGCCGAGATGGGCCGCCTAAGCGGCAAAAGTAAGCCGATGCACCAACTCACACCGCAAGCCGCGCGTGCCGAGTTCGACCTGACGTCACAGATTCTTGATCCCAGCCCGCCCGGCGCCATCAACGTGAGTGCGTTACAGATACCGACGCGCGATGGCCATCAACTGGCAGCCCGCCTCTACCGCAAGGCCGGTACAGAGCAAAGCGCGCTACCAGTGATCCTGTATTTTCATGGCGGAGGCTATGTGGTTGGCAGTCTCGATTCCCACGACTCGATCTGCCGACGCTTGGCCGCCAACGGCCGTCATGCAGTACTGGCCCCGGCGTATCGCCTAGCCCCGGAGTATCCGTTCCCCACGGCAGTGCATGATGCGGTGGACAGCGCCAACTGGCTTGCCGGCCATGGCGCAGAATTGCAGTTGGACTCGCGCCAGGTGATCGTCGCCGGCGACAGTGCTGGCGCAACCCTGGCAACAGTACTGGCCATCAGTGCCGTACAGTCGCCCGAGGAGATGGTGCTTAAACCACAGGCCCAGTTATTGTTCTATCCGGTCACCGACACCCAACGTACCCGCCCCTCCCACCAACGGTATGCCGAGGGTTATCTACTGGAGAGCGAGACGCTGCAATGGTTTTACCGGCATTACACGCCGGACACTGTGCAACGCGGCGACTGGCGCACCTCGCCATTGCGCGCCCAAGGGTTGAGCGCTTTGGCGCCGGCCTACATCAGCCTGGCCGAGTACGATCCGCTGTATGACGAAGGCTTGGAGTACGCCGAGCTCTTGCAGAACACAGGAACCCCAGTGACCTTGCTCACGCACAATGGTCTGACCCACGATTTCCTGCGTATGTCCGGGATTACTGGGGATATTGCGGGTATTTACAGCGCGGTGGACCGCTGGTTGGCGCAGCAATAGTCCAGGCTGAGCAGGTACAAAAAACCACCTCGCTTGAGGTGGTTTTTTTATACAACTACCAAGACAAACCTAAAACGTACCGCGTACAGTCAGCATGTAGTTACGCGGTTCGCCGTAATAATTACCGTATTCGGAGGTTTTCAGCGTCTCGAAGTACTTACGGTCAAACAGATTGTTTGCATTGAGGGCAACAGTCCAATTTTCATCGACCTTGTATTCGACCATAGCGTCCCATACGGCGTAACCGCCTTGGGCGAAGTCATACGGTGTCTTATCGTAGCTGTCGTAGTAACCATCTTCTTTTTTGACCCGGTAAGCGATACCGCTGGCATAACTGGCGCTCTGCACATTGACACCGCCGCCGACTTTCCAGTCGGAGAGGCGGTCAGGCAGTGTGTACATAGTCCACAACTTTGCCAGATGCTTGGGCGTCACCGTGGTGAGGAAGGTCTCTTTGGTGCCATTTTCTATAAGATTCAAGGTGTAGCCACCCATCACCATCCAACCAGGCGTTATCTCACCACTGGCCTCAAGCTCAATCCCCTTGCTAGTGATCTCGCCCTGGGCCAAATAACAGCAACTACCTCCATATAGAGCGGCCTGCCGCGGATACCGCGGATCCTCAATCGCTTCTTTCTCCCGCTTGGTGTAAAACACCGCGGCCGACAAGTTCAACGCCCCACCGTAGAGTTCACCCTTTATGCCGGTCTCGTATGTCTTGCCAACCATAGGTTCCAGCGCTACACCGGAAGTCACTGGGCCTTGCAGTTGTTGGGCTTGGGGTTTGAATATTTCAGAATAACTGGCATACGCCGACCATTCATCGTTGAGGGCATAGACCAGGCCACCAAAAGGCACCAACTTAGTTGGCTCACGATGGTTCGTTCGGGACTCAACAGCCCATGCACCATCATCATTTACGGCTGTGTACGTCTGTTCAAACTTATAACGCTGAGCCCTGGCCCCGATGATTAACTTCAGCGGATCGGTTAACTGCAGGCGCAACGTCGAATACAGTCCATATTGCTTGCGGGTGTTTGGGCTGTAGTCACGCGTAAAATCATTTGAATTGCCTATGCTGGACGGAGGTAAAGGCGTGAGTTCCGGGTTGTAGACGTCGATCGGATAGAACCCGGCCATGCCCCACGTTCCCTGCCAACGACTGGTTACCTTCTGCGCATCGGCGCCAATCAGCAGTTCGTGCTCGCGATTGAATGCCGTAAATTTCCCGGACACGTTAGCGTCGAACAGAGACTGCTCACTCCTGGTTTTAACGTAACTCCCTCCCCAGGTTGCACCTTCGAGGGTGATTGGGTCGGGAGAGCCCGTGAGAAACGCACCTTTGGTGGTGGACTTATTGAAACTATTGGTGAAGGAAACGTTGAGTTTCCAGTCGTCCGTCAAGTCCTGATCATACTTGGCGAACAACTCATGAGTACTGACGTCTGCATAAGCCCAGTTGGGCGTATACCATCTACTGCGTTTTAATTTTAGATCCTGTCCGGTACTGAACCGAGGAAGACCATCACCCGTGCCATTTTCATGGGTTTCCTCATAACGTCCACCGACTGTGACTCGAGCCGTGTCCGACACATCGGCCTCCAGAACACCATAGATAAAAGGCTTCTCGGTGCTACGGTTGTCCATGAAGTACTGTCGGTCGGAATTGGCGACCACTACCCGTCCTCGTAGCTTGCCGTCAAAGGCCATCGGCCCTGTCACATCGACTTCAGTACGGTAGTTATCCCAGGATCCTGCCGAGGTGTTGAACTTGAGCTGAAAGTAATCCAGCGGGCGCTTACGAACGAGGTTGATGATGCCGCCCGGATCACCGGTGCCGCCAAACAGCCCGGATGAGCCCTTCAAGACTTCGATATGGTCGAACTCGGCCATGTCATAGGTTTGGTTGCCATAAAACGTACCGATTCCAGAGCCAATATCCATCGGTGAAGCACCGTCAATCTGGATATTATCGATACGAAAACCACGGGAGATGAACTGCGGCATCCGATAGTTGGCATTTTTAACGGTGATGCCTGGCGTGCGCCGCATGGCATCGGACAGATCAACAATGCGCCGGTCTTGCAGGACCTGTTGGGTGATGACAGACACAGACTGCGGTGTGTCCCTCAGGCTGGTGGGCGTTTTTGAACCGGCACTGACCAGGCCGGTGGTATAGGAGCCGGAGTTTTCCGTCATCTGTCCCATACCCTGGCCCTGGATGGTGGTGGCGCCCAACTCCAGGGCTGAGCTCGCGCCACTTTCAGGGCTGAGGATAACCGTATTGTTTTCAATCCGAAAACTCAGGCCTGCACCTTTGAGCAGCGCCTCAAGCGCAATTGCAGGTTCGAGGCTGCCATTGACGGCGGTGGACTTCTTGCCCGCGACCATATCCGGCCCGAAAAGCACTTGCAGGCCGGTCTGCTTGCCCAGTTCGGTCAGCGCCTTGTCCAGCGACTGGGCTGGTACATTCACCTGTATGGGTTGGGCAAACGCCCCGCCGCAGACACTGAGAGTCAACCCCAGGACCGCCATCGACACGCAACTGCGGCAGGAAGAGAGGGGAGCATTGAAGAGTTTTTGCCTGAACCTTTTACTCTCGCGTTTCATTGTTTGGTTTAGCCCCAGATATGTCATTAATGTCGAAGGCCTTCCACTCTTGGGGCGGAATGGCCTGAATATAGTTAAACCGTCCGGACTCCACTCCCTGTTGCAGAGGGACGGTTTTGACTTGAATCGGTATCGAGCCATTAATGAACGTTCGGGATAAAAATAATTTAGACGGATTCTCAATCACTTTGTAACAGAAACAAAAAAAGGACATCTCACGATGTCCCTTTTCATTTAAAGCCGTGCTTACCAGAAGGTACCGCGCAGGGTCAACATGTGGTTGCGAGGGTCGCCGTACCAGTTACCGGAGTAGGAAGACCCCACAGCCGTGTAATAGGTTTTGTCGAATACGTTATTGAGGTTGTAGGCCAGCGTCCAGTTCTCGTCCAGGCGATACTCGGCCATCGCGTTCCAGACTGCATAGCCTGACTGCTTGTAATCAAAGGGAATGGATAGGTCTTTATCATCGGCATCCTTGACCGGATTCCCCATTTTATCCAGGACACCAGCAGATCCGCTGACGTAAGTGGCGCTTTGCAGATTGACCCCGCCTCCCAGCTTCACATCATTGAAAGCACCTGGCAGGCGGTAAGTGGACCAAAACTTGACCATATGCTTGGGGGTGATAGCGCTGAATGCAGCATTTTTCGTTCGGTCTTGATTGTTGTTATAGGTATAGCCGGCAATCAGCATCCAGTCAGGCATCACTTCACCCGACACCTCAATGTCGAGGCCTTTACTGACTACTTTGCCTTCTGCCAGATAACAGCAGTTGCCGCCGAACTGGACATCGGTCGATGGGTAACGGGAGTCACGTACCGCTTCGTTTTCCCGCTCGGTGTAGTAAATGGAGAAATTGGTGTTCACCGCCCCGCCAAGCAGTTCGCTCTTCAACCCAGCTTCATAGGCGCGGCCTTTCATTGCCTCAAGTGGCGAACCTGGTGCGGGGCCCTGTAATTTCAACTGCTGAGGCCTGTACTGCTCGGAATAGCTTGCGTAAGTCGACCACTCATCATTCAGGTCGTAGACCAGACCGCCATAGGGTGTGAGCTTGGTAGGCTCCCGGGACGACACGTCGGATTCCGGCTTAAAGCCGCTCCCATCCCAATCAGCCATATAGGTCTGGTTGTACTTAACACGTTGGACACGGGCACCAACAATCAGATGCAGAGGTTCGGCGAGTTGCAAACGCAAGGTTGAATACAACCCGTACTGAACTTGGTCATTGGGGTTGTAATCACGGAAAAAGTCCTTACGGGTTGCCGGCTGAGGCCAAGGTGTGGAGTCTGGATCAAACACATTCAGGTCACCACCTGCCCCTTCGCTTTGTCCCGTTCCGCGCCACCGACTGGTGATTCTCTGATGATCCATACCGAGCAAAAATTCATGCCGTAAACCGAACGCATCAAACTTCCCGGCAAGGTTGATATCTGCCGATCCCTGTTCGCTGCGATACGCAGTGGTATTACCGCCCCAATGAGTACCTTTGAACGTGATCGGATTGAGTCCATTGCTGGCAAAAGCGCTTTTCGAAAGCCCGGACTCCAGAGTCCTGGTGTAGGTCGCGTTTACTTTCCAATCGCTGTTGAACTCATGGTCGATCTTGGCAAACAGCTCTTGTGACCGGCCGTCCTGATAGGCCCAACCCTGTGTAAGACTCGTACGCCTGGATAAACCCAGGTCATCGCCGGTGATGTACCGCGGTAAACCAATGCCGGAGCCATTCACATGGATTCGCTCGGAGCGGCCGCCAAAAGTCACCCGGGTATCTGGCTGGATGTCAGCTTCCAGCACCCCATACACCGTTGGTTTCTCGTCGCTTATATGATCCTGGAAAGATCCATTGTTGCTGTAGGCCGCCACCAACCTGCCACGCAACTTACCGTCAAAGCCCATAGGCCCGGTTACGTCGAACTGGGTACGATAGTTGTCCCAGGAGCCTGCCGAAGTGTCGATCTTCAACTGGTAGGCATCCAATGGACGCTTGCGCACCAGGTTGATCATACCCCCCGGATCCCCCGTGCCGCCGAACAACCCTGACGCTCCGCGCAGCACCTCTACGTGGTCGAACTCCACCAGGTCGTAATTTTTGTTGGAGTAAAAACTTCCCGCCGAATTACCCAAGGCCATGGGCGCGGCGCCGTCAATCTGGATGTTCTGGATCATGAAGCCGCGAGAGTAAAAATCAGTGGTGCGAACACTGGTTTTTTTCAAGGTAATCCCAGGCGTCAGCTTCAACGCGTCGGTCAGGTCCACCCCCCTGCTATCCTGAATCGCCTGCGCTGTCACCACCGACACCGACTGCGGCGTCTGCCGTAACCGGGTCGGAGTCTTCGAACCGATACTGGTCAACCCCGTGGTATAGGACCCCGAATTCTCCGTCATCTCCCCCATCCCCTGCCCCTGAATGGTGGTAGCCCCCAACTCCAACGCCCCACCCTGTACCGGTGCCTTCTCAATCAAAATCACATCATCACTCAATCGGGCGACCAAGCCGCTGTTCAGCAACAACCGATCAAGCCCCTGCTGCACCGGGTAGTTCCCCCTCAACCCGTCCGACTGCTGACCGGCCACCAATTCGCTGACAACCATCAACCGCAACCCGGACTGCTCGGCAAAGCGCGTCAATACCTGGTCAAGTTGACCGGCCTCGATAGCGTAGGTCCGGCTGTCGCTCTTCTGCTGCTGCGCCGCCTGTGCCGGCAGGCTCATACCCACGGCACTGGCCGTGGCAAGTGCCAGGCTCAAGGCGGTGTGCCTGATCAGATGCTGCATAACGCTCCCCTTGCTGAAATCAGCCAAATAAAAATCAATCTCAACAAGAAAGACGCCAGCCCTCTGAACACCGACAGTGGCTATATGCATTTATTTTTGCCATAAATCGCTTTCACGGCGAATCGTCACATTCAGCCAAGACAACATCCGCACATATAAAAAGCCCGCAATCACGCGGGCTTATTTTTTATCTGCGACTTACCAGAAAGTACCGCGCAGGGTCAGCATGTGGTTGCGCTCATCGCCGTACCAGTTGCCCGAGGAAGGCGTCCCAAGTTTGCTGTAGTAGTGCTTGTCGAACAGGTTATTGACGTTGTAGAGCACACTCCAGTTCTCATCCAATTGATACTCGGCCATGGCGTCCCAAACAGCGTATCCGGACTGGCTGTATTTAAAATCGTAATACCGCTTCTGAGGGGCAAACCAGGTTGTCCCGCTGACATCAGTAGCACTCTGTAGATTCACGCCGCCGCCCACCTTCAGGTCATTGAACAGACCTGGCAGACGGTAGGTAGACCAGAGTTTGACCTGATGCTTGGGTGTCACACTGCTGAACACTTTGGCTTGAGTGCGATTGCGGTTGTGGTTATAGGTGTAACCGGCCAGTACGTTCCAGTCCGGCAATACTTCGCCGGTGAACTCCATATCAACACCCTTGCTGGTCACTTCCCCTTGAGGCAGATAGCAGCAACTGCCACCGTGCAACACACTCATCTGTTCATAGCGTGGATCCAGGACCGCCTCGTTTTTGCGGGCGGTGTAGTAAAGCGCAAGCGATGTATTGACGGCCCCTCCCCACAACTCTCCCTTGAGCCCGGTCTCGTAGGTCTTGCCGATCATGGGTTCGATTGAGCTGCCGGGATACGGACCCTGCAGTTTGGTTTGCTGCGGTTTGAAAATCTCGGAGTAACTGACGTAGGTCGACCATTCATCCGTGAGGTCATAGACGATACCGCCGTAAGGAACAACCTTGGTGGCTTCACGAACCGATATATCCGAGTCGGTTCCCCAGACGCCCTGCTTATCGCGGGACCGATAGAGCTGATCAAATTTATAACGCTGTGCCCGAGCGCCAACGATCAAGTGCAGCGGCTCGGCCAGTTGCAGACGCAGCGTCGAATACAGGCCATACTGCACCTGGGTATTGGGACTGAATCGGTGGAAAAAATCTTTGTTGGTGTCGGGCTGTAGCCAGGGCGCAGGGTTAAATACATCGATTGGTACACCCGATCCAGTGGCCTGGGCAGTCCCCGCCCATGAACTGGTGATTTTCTGGTGATCCATCCCCATAAGGAGCTCATGCTGCAACCCGATTGCCTCGAATTTACCCGCAAGATTCACATCAAACAGCTTTTGATCGCTGCGGTATTTGTTGTTGGAGCCCCCGGTATTGGGCCCTGTCCTGGACTCAGGATCGACTGCACCAAAGGAAAAGGCGCTTTTCGAGAAGCCAGAATCCAGGGTCTGGGTGTAAGAAACGTTACCCTTCCAGTTATCGTTGAACTCATGGTCGATCTTGCCAAAGATTTCCTGGGATCGACCATCCAGGTAGGCCCAATTCTGCGTCAGGCTGGCGCTTCGCGAGAGCCCCAAGTCCCGGCCATCGAGGTAACGCGGCAAGCCCGTGCCTGAACCCGTCTCGTGGATACGCTCAGAGCGCCCGCCCAGGGTCAGGCGCGTGTCATCCGTGATATCCGCTTCCAACACCCCGTAGAAAATCGGCTTTTCCAGGCCTCGGTCATCCGCCATGTATTGACGATCCGTGTAGGCCGCCACCATTCGCCCACGCAACTTGCCGTCGAACCCCAAAGGCCCCGTGACATCCATCTGGGTACGGTAGTTGTCCCAGCTCCCCGCCGAGACATCGACCTTTAACTGGTAAACGTCCAACGGGCGCTTGCGCACCAGGTTGATCATGCCGCCAGGGTCACCTGTGCCGCCAAATAACCCGGACGCACCCCGCAAGACTTCGACGTGGTCGTACTCCACCAGGTCGTAGCTCTTGTTGGAATAGAAACTGCCCGACGTGGTGCCCAGGGCCATAGGAGCGGCACCGTCGATTTGAATGTTCTCGATGTTAAAGCCGCGAGAGGAGAAGTCTGACAACCGGAAGTTGTTGTTCGTAACCGTAATGCCTGGCGTCATTTTCATGGCTTCGGCCAGGTCGGTCATGCGCTTTTCTTCAATAACCTGCGCTGTCACCACCGACACCGACTGTGGCGTCTGCCGTAAGCGGGTCGGAGTCTTCGAGCCGATACTGGTCAACCCCGTGGTATAGGACCCCGAATTCTCCGTCATCTCCCCCATCCCCTGCCCCTGAATGTTGGTAGCCCCCAACTCCAACGCCCCACCCTGTACCGGTGCCTTCTCAATCAAAATCACATCATCACTCAATCGGGCGACCAAGCCGCTGTTCAGCAACAACCGATCAAGCCCCTGCTGCACCGGGTAGTTCCCCCTCAACCCGTCCGACTGCTGACCGGCCACCAATTCGCTGACAACCATCAACCGCAACCCGGACTGCTCGGCAAAGCGCGTCAATACCTGGTCAAGTTGACCGGCCTCGATAGCGTAGGTCCGGCTGTCGCTCTTCTGCTGCTGCGCCGCCTGTGCCGGCAGGCTCATACCCACGGCACTGGCCGTGGCAAGTGCCAGGCTCAAGGCAGTGTGCCTGATCAGATGCTGCATAACGCTCCCCTTGCTGAAATCAGCCAAATAAAAATCAATCTCAACAGGAAAGACGTCAACCCTCTGAAACCCGACAGCGGCGGCAAGTGTATTTTTTGCAAGCTGAGTTACTGTCGCGGCGAGTCGTCGCGCTCGATCACGGTCAGCCACGGCAGCAAGCGCACCCGCAGCGGCAAGGTGCGTTGCAGCAGTTTCAATTGGGCGTCGGTGTCGTCGGTGGCGATGATGCCGGTCACGGGCAGGTCGCGCAGGCCGCTGTCACGGACCCAGATTACGCCGCGATGGTAGCGGCCAAGTTGCTCCAGCACATCACCCAGGGGCTGGCGGTTGAACACCAGTTTGTCGCGGCGCCAGGCCGTGGCGGTGCCGACGTCGACTGGCTGGGTACGCGAGAGACCTTCCGGGCCGTATTGCACGGCCTGACCGGCCTCGACATCGGTGGTCTGTGGATCGTCGTCCAATGTCACGCGCACCGTGTGTTCGGTGACGACCATCCGCACCTGCTCGCCTTCGCGCCGCACGTCGAAGCCGGTGCCCAGCGCACGCAGGCTGCCACGGCCGGCGCGTACTTCGAATGGGCGCTGGGCATCGGGGGCGACCTGGACAAAGAGCTCCCCGGTATAGAGATGCAGCACACGACGATTACCGTGCATTTCGATATCCACACGCGTGCGTGGCGCCAGTTCCAGGTGTGAGCCGTCGGCCAGTGTCACACGGCGGTGCTCACCCAGGCCGGTCACCTGGTCCGCCATCCAGCCTTGTTGCTCCGCCTGCCAGGACAAACCGCCTGCCAGGCTCAACGCCACGACAAGTCCCAGTTGCAGCAAGCGGCGTGACGACGCGGGCGGACGCTCCAGTGCGCTGCCCAGGCTCTCCCACAACCGCTCCGCCGCCTGGGCGGCGCGTTGGTGCTCCGCGGAGGTTTCGCACCACTGCAGGTAGGCGTCCCAAGACGGTGCCTCGGCACTGCCCGAATGCAGGTCGACCAGCCACTGCAACGCTTGCTCGGTCAGCAGCGGCGAAGGTTTACTCGGGGCAGGGTCGCGTGTCACTCGGTCATCCCGAGGCGACGGGCACAGTGCAGCACGGCACTCATGATGTATTTGCTGACCATGCTGGGGGAAACCCCAAGCTGCTGGGCGATGGCGGCATGGCCCAATCCATCGAGGCGATTGAGTAACAAGGCCTGGCGGCTGTTCTCGGACAATTCACTCAACGCCTGATGCAACAGTTGCAACTGCTGGCGCATTTCCACCAGTGCCGCAGGCCCCGGGCACGGATCCAGCAGTTCGTGCTGCACATCCTCCAGCGAGTCCATCGGCCCGCGTCGCGTACGGCTGCGCCCAAGGTCAATGATCAGGTTGCGCAGCACGCGAATCAGGAAAAACCGTGGGTTGATAATCGTATGGGTGCGCTGCTGTCGATCCAGGCCAACGTAACGCACGAATGCGTCCTGAGCGAGATCGGCAGCCATCTCCCTGTCGCCCAGGCGACGGTAGGCAATCTGCTGCAGTTCGCGATGATAGAGGCGAAACAACCGGTCCAGATTATCCAACGCACACTCCATGAGCATCCGTGTGCAGGGCACACATAGGGGGCGCTAGACTACAATTTATGAGAATCGTTCGCAACAGCATAAAACTTGCGAGCGCTGACTGACTGGCAGCGCCCGCAACCGTTTTAGCTCTGCACCGCCGCCTGTTGGCGCGCCTTCTCCAGCAGCGCGGCCTTCTCCTCTGGACTCATTGCGTCCAGCCGCAAACGTGCCTGGGCCAGTTTCTCCAACTGGCCTGGGCTATCTTCCTGGGCGCGCAAGGCCTGGGCCAGTGCGCCGGGACTTGGGTGATCGAACACGATGCCGGGGTGGACTTCGCAGTGCAGCAGTTTGCGAATCCCGGCGACCAGCTTGATCACCAGCAGCGAATGGCCACCGGCGGCGAAGAAGTCGCGGTCGCGGCTCAAGCGCTCGCGCCCCAGCAACTGGGCCATGCGACTGGCCAGCAAGGTTTCAAGGGCGTCCAGGGGCTCGATGAAGGTGTCGTCTTCTTCGACCAACTCCAGATTCTGCAAGGCCTGGCGGTCGACTTTGCCGTTGCCCAGGCGCGGCATGTGCTGCACCACCTGGTACTGGTGCGGCACCATCACCGCCGGCAAGCGCTCAGCCATTTGCTGCTTGAGGTTTTGCAGCCAATCCGCAGGCGCGTCCTGGCTCGGCAGTACAAAGGCGACCGGCTCATCGTGCGCCAGCAGCACCACGGCTTCGCTCACGCCTGGCACGCGCAGCAGTTGTTGTTCGATTTCTGCCAGTTCGATACGGAACCCGCGCACCTTAACCTGATGGTCACGCCGGCCATACAGCGCGATACCGCCTTGTGGCAGGTAGCGGGCCAGGTCGCCGCTGCGGTACAACCGTTCGCCAGGGTTAAACGGACTGTTGATAAACGCTGCATCGGTCTGCGCCGGGTCGTTCAGGTAGCCACGGCACAATTGCTGGCCGCCGATATACAGCTCACCCAGTTCGCCGCAGGCCACCAGTTGCAGGCCCTCGTTGAGGACGAACAACTGGTTGTTGGGCAATACCCGAGTCAGGGGAATGGCCAGGTGTTGCAAGTCGTCCGGGCTGATTGTATGCACGGCGACGCCAACGGTGGTTTCGGTGGGCCCGTAGTGATTGAACAGACGGCAATCGGCGCGCAGGTTGAAGATGCGCGCAACCGTCCCCTGGCCGATGGCTTCGCCGCCGAGGATCAGGGTGGCCGGCACCTTCGGCTGCGGTGCTTCGAGCAAGGCGGCAAGATGGGACGGCACGATTTTCAGGCAATCAATGCCCTGGGTGTCGATGAAGGCTGCGAACGCTTCGGGATCCTGCATCGTCGCCTCGTCAGCGATATGCAAGGTGGCGCCGTTGTACAGCGCACCAAACAGGCTGGTGTTACCCAGGTCCGCCGCGACAGTGGAGCCTTGGGCGAAGTGCCGGCAAGCAGCCAGCTCCAGTTCACTGCTGACACCCGCGACGTAATTGAGCAATTGCCGATGCTCGACCACCACGCCCTTGGGCACCCCGGTGGTGCCGGAGGTAAACAGTACATAAGCGGCGTCCTGGCCTTGCAGGGTTGCACTAGGTCCTTGCGCCAGCGGTTGCTGCACCTTTTGATCGAGGTCCAGTACTGCGCAACCGACTCCATCCAAAGCCACACCCTGGGTGACCAGTAGTTGCGCACCGGCCTGTTCCACCAGTTGGGCCTGGCGCGCCACTGGCCAGCTCGGGTCCAGCGGCAGATAGGCAGCGCCTGTGCGCCAGGTCGCAAGAATGGTCAGCACCTGGGCCACGCCGCGCGGCAAGGCCAGGGCGACGATGCTGCCGGGGGCTACACCTTTTTGACGCAGACGGCTGGATAATTGACGCACGCCGGCATCCAACTCGGCGTAGGTCAGCGACTGCTGCCCCGCGACCAATGCCAACGCGTCCGGGGTGATTTCGGCCCAATTGAGAATATGCTCAGGCAACAGCACCCGCTCTTCCAGCACTTGCGGCGCGGGATTGAACGCCAGCAGGCGTTGGCGTTCCGCCTCACCCAACAGGCTCAGGGTTGCGATGGCCGCGTCCGGCTGCTCCAGCAGACTGCCCAATAGCACTTGATACTGCGCCAGCAGCGTCTGCATCGCGGCCTGGCTATAAACGGCAGCGGCATAGTCCAGCGACAGGCCGGAGACAGCGCCGCCCTCCTCCATATCGACATTCAGCGCCAGTTCAAACAGCGGCTGAAGATCAGCACTGTAGGCGCCGCTCCAGGTGCATGCCCCCACTGTGCGCGCTGCCGGTTGCTGGCGCACACCAAAGCCATGGGTCAGCGGCAGGCCGGCGTCGAGCGGCGCATATTCTTGCCAGGTGCCATGGGTCTCCAGCACACCGGTCAGCTCAGCCAACACACGCGTGAACGATGCTGTCGGCGCCAGGTTCAGGTTCAACGGCAGGGTTCTTTCCAGCAGGCCCACGGTGGGTGCGAAGAACTCATAGTCCTGGCGCGCGTCATGCCGCAGGCCCGCGACAAAACCTTCGCGCCCACTGACGCGCGCCAGCAGCACCCACCAGGCTGCTTGCAATAGCGTGGTCACCGGCGTGTTGTGCTGGGCTGCCAGTTGGCTCAGGCGCTCCAGCACACGTGGGTCGAGGGCGGCAGTCAGTGTCTGTCCACCGGCCTTGCCCGGCGCAATGTCCGCGTAGCGCACCGGCAACTCCGGTGCCAGCACCCCAGTGCTCGGCAGGCAGGCTTGCCAATAGGCCTTGGCAGTATCGGCATCTTCGTCGAGCACTACTTCGGCATGCCACTCCAGGTACTGGGCAAACTGCCCCAGTTCCTCATCCACGGCGCAACTGCCCTGCTCATACGCCGTACACAGGTCTTGATAAAGAATCCCCAGGCTCGCCTGATCCCCCACAAAACCCGCCAAGCCCAGGGTCAATTGCCAGTGTTGCGCGTCGATACGCTGCAACAGACCCTCGAAAAACACCCTGGACGCCAGGCTCACCGGGCGTTGGCACCACTGCACCAAGACCTGCGTGGTGTCGCTGGACTCATCCACCGCCAATGCCACATTCGCCGCACCGGCCTCAAAGAACTGCCGCAGGCCACGATAACCGGGCGCCGTCGCCAATCGGGCGAGCAGCGCGGTGTGACGCTGGCTCAAACCGTTTAAAGCCGCTTGCAGGCGTGAAACGTCGAGCGCGCCCTTGATCTGGATATGCAACAGGTGCGCGATATCACCCCAGCTCGCACCGTCCTGTGCGTCCAGCACCCGCTGTTGTTGTTCCGGGAGCAGCGCCAGGCCTGCATCGTTAAGCGTACTCATGCCTCAGTCCCTTCAGTTTGCATACGTGTAGAGGGCGTTATCGTTTCCAGGTCGCGCCGCTCGATCATTTCACCCATGGCCACGACGATTTTGCGTGGGCCTTCAAAGGGGTCGCGGGCGTGGGCGGCAAGCATGTTGTCCAGCAGGATCACATCGCCCTTGCGCCAGTCAAAACGCACCGCACAGGCCTCGTAGAGTTCGCCCAGGAGTTGCATCACCGCGTCTTCAATCGGGCTGCCATCGCCGTAGTACACGTGGCGCGGCATCCGCTCGGGACCGAACAGGCCCAGCAGGTCGTCGCGCACGTCAGGGTCCAGGCAGTAGATGTGGTGCAGTTGCACCTGGTTGAAGAAGGTTTTCTCGCCCGTGGTCGGGTGGGTGATGATCGCCGGGCACGGGGTGCGGATTTGCAGTTCGTCGTTGTCCAGCCAGGTCCATTGAATGCCAGCCAGCGCGCAGCGCTGCTCGACCTGGGCGCGGTCTTCGGTCTTGAAAAAATGCTGCCAGGACACGTCGAGCTTATCGGCGAAGGTGCGCACATACAGCAGGCCCTTGCTTTCGAATGTATCGCGCAACGCTTGCGGCAAACGCAGGTACATCTGCCGGCAATCGACCACCGGCGTGGCACCGCCCACGGGCGACGGTTGCTCGCAGAAGAACAGTTGCTTGCGCGGCCAGCGATCCTGATGCGAGCTCTCGTTGTGGAACAGGATCATTTTCTTTTCCGGGTACGGCGTAGAGCGGTAGGTGTTCTTGCCGCCCTCTTTCTTCGGCAAGTCGCCGTACTGGCCGTACAGGCCCGGCTGGACTGCTTCGGCAAAGGCCTCGAAATCGTGGATATCACGCATGGCAAAACCTCGGAACAGGATCCCCGCATGCCGCGCCAACTTCTCCTCGACCAAGGCGCGATTGGCCTGGACCCACGTCACCAGGTCGAGCCCCGGATCATTGGGCTCCATCAGCAACGGGAACACCTGGTCGGCGTTCAACAGCGATTCACGCATCGCCGGCAGCGGGGCCCTGGCCACCGGGCTCGACGGTTTCTTGAGGAACTTGCCCAGTTTGTCGGCTTTCGGGCTGGCAGGTGCGGCAGGAGCAACAGCGGTATTCGACGGCATGATGATGTCCCCTAATCGGATGTCTGGATCCATGACAATCTGTTGAAGAATTCCCATCCAGGCGCTCACAAGCTCGGTAATGCGCTCTTGTTTGAATAAGTCATTGGCGTACTGCCAGGTGCCTTGCCACTGCCCGGCTTCTTCGTCGATGAACAACGCCATGTCGAACTTGGAATAGCCGCCCAGGCTGGGCACCACCTCCACGGCAATGTCCGCCAGGCCAGCGCTGTGCACCGGCAGGTTGTTCATCACAAACAGCACTTGCACCAAGGGGTTGAAGCCCCTGTGCCGGGGCACGTTGCTGGCTTCGGCGATCATGTCCAGGGGCAGGTCCTGATGCTCGAATGCCGTGAGGGAGGTTTCCCGCGCAGCAGCGAGGAAATCACTGAACCGGGCCTTTGCGTCGAAGCGCGAACGCAGGGGCAGGATATTCACGAAGAAACCAATCAAGCCTTCCAGCTCGGCATGCTGGCGCCCCGCGACATCAGCGCCCACCAGCAAGTCGTCGCTGGTGCCCAGGCGATGCAGTAACACCTGGAATGCCGCCAGCAAGGTGGTGTAAGGCGTAACGCCGTGGCGGCCGGACAAGCCTTTGAGTGCCTCGCCCAATGCCGGCGGCACGCTGAACGACTCGCTGGAGCCTTCAAAAGACGGTACTGGCGGCCGTGGAAAATCAGTGGGTAACAGGAGTTGGCCGGGATGACCGGCCAGGGCGTCCTTCCAGTAGCGGGCCTGTTGCTGCAAGACCCCGGCCTGCTCCAGCGCCAGTTGCCATTGGGCATAGTCGCTGTATTGCACCGGCAGCGGCGGCAAGTCGATGCCACGGCCGTGCTTGAGCGCGGCGTAGTGTTGCACCAGTTCACCCACCAGCACCGCCATCGACCAACCATCGGAAATGATGTGGTGCATCGAATACAGCAGCACATGCTCATGGGCACCCAGGCGCAGGATCTGCCCACGCAACAGCGGCGCTTGTGCCAGGTTGATCGGGTGTCGGGTGTTGTCCAGCGTGGCCTGGGCGACCTGGGCTTCCTGTTCGATACGGTCCAGGTGCGACAGGTCGACCAGGGCGAAGTCCAGTGCCACCTCTGGCGAAATCACCGCCAATGGATCGCCGTCATCGTCTGCTACATAGGCGGTGCGCAGCACTTCATGACGCTGCACCACGCACTTGAGGCTTTCGATCAGCAACGGCACCGAGACTTCGCCACGCAAGCGCAACGCCAGCGGCATGCCGTACGCGCCGTTGCCGGCCGAGAACTGTTCGGCCACCCACAAGCGGCGCTGGGCCAGGGACAAGGGCGCAGTGCTGCGCGGGCCATGGGCGCGCAAGGCGATCTGCGCCGGTTGCGCGGCCGAGCGGCCCGCCAACACGGCGGCAAAGTCTTCCAACACCGGAGCATTGAACAGGTCCCGCAAGCCAGGGTCGCTGGCCAGGGTTTGCTTGAGCCGCGCAATCACCTGGGTGGCCAGCAGCGAGTGCCCGCCCAGTTCGAAGAAGTTGTCGCTCACCCCCACCTGCGCCAGACCCAGCACCTGTTGCCAGACCTCGGCAATCTGCTGCTCCAAGACATTGCGCGGCGCGATGTAGTGCTGCTGCAAGGCACTGGCATCCGGCGCCGGCAACGCCTTGCGATCGAGCTTGCCGTTGGGAGTCAGCGGCAGGCTGTCGAGGAAGACCCAATGGCTGGGCACCATGTACTCCGGCAGGTCGCCCTTGAGCTGACGCTTGCACGCCTCACGCAGCGCCTGTTCATCGCTGACCGCTTGCACGGCAACCACGTACGCCACCAACTGCGGATGGC
>NZ_JAARMC010000037.1:0-27098 GCF_012985595.1 Pseudomonas sp. WS 5411 | reverse complement strand
CGATTACATCGAGATGTTCTACAACCCAAAACGCCGCCATGGTTTCAACAATCAGCTGTCACCGGTAGAGTTTGAAAAACGTTACGCAATGAGCTTGCAAGGTGTCTAGAGAATCCGGGGCGATTCAGTCCTGCCATTTTCATTCTCCAGAAACAACGCAGGGGCCGAAGCCCCTGGTCGTCGTAGTGATTGAGTTACTGCGGTGGCACCGTTGGTGACGTACGCAGCGCCAGTACCTTTGACGTGTCGCCCAACTTGATGGGAGTGACGGATAGCCATGTTCATGATTCGATCAGTCATGCCGTTGCGTAGCATGTCGCTGGAGCCTGCCTCATTGACCTTGAACAGCACAGATTGCTTGCCGCGCATGTTTCCAATCGCTGAGTGCCCCAAGAGGCCTGTTCAATTGGGATCACCTTGATCTCACTCCGTACCGGGTGAAAGTCGACTGTCTCGCCGTCGGATGACTTGAGCGGCTGGTCGGCGACAACAGCGATACCGGACTTCGTGTCGCACCAGATCACATGGGTGACTGGCTGTCCGTCGATGATCACTTCCCGTCGGCCCCGGCCATCATCCCAGTAGTGGACGTGTTCGCCTGATTGGTCGCTCATGGGGCAACCTCATACTGGAACGCCCGATCAGCAGGCGTGGTCGTCACAAACCGGCAACGGTGAGAATCGAACTCTTCGTCGAAAGCAATGGTGCGTCGGTACTCGGAGGTGACTTTGCCGGTGAATCGCTCACGATGAACGACCACGCCTTCACGCAGGAACTCGACCTCGGCCGAACCCAGCAACTTGGTTACGATTACTTTCATTGGATTGTCCCGCGCCACGATTTGGCGCATTCGAAAACGTGGCGCGGCTTATTGAGTTACCCAGTTGAGGGCTTCGTCCGCTTTGTCGGCGGCCTGGGCGGCAGTAGTTGCCGCTTTGGTAGCCTTGTCGGCAGCGGTGCCAGTTTGGCGGGTCAGCTCTTCCAGGCGTTTGTCTCGCTCGCCCATGGTCTTCTCGCCCAGGAATTCATCCAGCGCCTCGGTGTGTCGGCAATTGCGATCCAGGCTATCTGACATTCGCCGCTACCTATCCCGCCTGCCTGCCGCCGGAACTGGAAAACATCCCGGCCGCCAGCGAAATCCGCTGGAAACCCAGCATCCATATGTTCCGCCGTGACAGCCGCATCCTGCTGGAGATCACCGGCGTGCGCGTCGAGCGGTTGCAGGACATCACCTACGAGCAGGCGGCTGCCGAGGGAGGTCACCGAGGCCCGCTACGCGAGTGGTGCGCGAGCGACGAAGGTGGCGCATGTCACAAGTACCCGGTACCCGCCTTCCGCGATCTGTGGCAATCCGTCGGAGGCGACTGGGACGCCAACCTGTGGGTCTGGGTGGTCGAGTTCAAGAGGGTGACGCCATGATCGCCCCCCTCTGGTTCGCCTACGTCTTCATCTACAAGGGGCCGAGGCCATGAAACAGCATCGCGTTTTGATCGGCGACTGCATTGAGTCGATGCGGACGCTGCCCGACAACAGTATCGACAGCGTGGTCACCGATCCGCCCTACGGTATCCGCTTCATGGGCAAAAGCTGGGATGGCCAGGACATCGAATCGCGCGCGGCCTACCGCGATAGCATGCCGTCGGCTGATCTGGCCTGCGGCGCCACTGGCGGGCATCGATCGATGGCGGCCGAGGCCGGAAAGTACGACTTAACACCTGGCGGCATGAAGGCGTTTCAGTCGTTCACGCTGGAGTGGGCCACCGAATGCCTGCGCGTTCTCAAGCCTGGCGGGCACTTGCTGTCATTTGCTGCGGCTCGTACCTACCACCATATGGCGGTTGGCATTGAAATGGCCGGGTTTGAGATTCGCGACCAGATTATGTGGGTGTTCGGCAGCGGCTTCCCCAAATCGCACAACCTCAAGGGCGATCGCGCTGGCTGGGGAACCGCACTGAAACCAGCACATGAGCCAATCTGCATGGCCCGCAAGCCGTTCCCTGGAACAGTTGCTGCGAATGTTGCGGCGCACGGCACGGGCGCAATCAACATAGATGCATGTCGGATTCATGGGGATGACGCCAAGGGCGGCGAGTACTCCCAGAAACGCATGGCTCCCGGGCATGTCGTGAATGCCACTGGTGCATACAAACAGGATGTCCGGTTCGTGGGAATCATGAAGGCAGGTCGATGGCCAGCAAACCTGGTTCACGATGGCAGCCCGGAGGTGGTGGCCATGTTCCCCGCCCAGGCAGGTGCATGTGCGCCGGTCATGGGTACCGAGGAAAGCGCGGCAAGCGTGGGCAAGATCACGGGGCAGCGCGATCGCGTCGTCGGCGCCTTTCACGGCGACAGCGGCAGCGCAGCCAGGTTCTTCTACTGCGCCAAGACCAGCCGCACCGATCGGCACGAAGGGTTGGTCAACCCAGGCCCCCAGTTCAAGATGGGCACCACCCTGCGTAAAGTCGAGACGACCGACACTAAGGGTAACAACCACCCGACCGTTAAACCGACCGAGCTCATGGCGTACCTATGCCGACTGGTGACTCCGGCCGGGGGCGTAGTGCTGGATCCGTTCATGGGCAGCGGCAGCACCGGCAAAGCAGCAATGCGCGAGGGCTTCGAGTTCATCGGCTGCGAGATTGACGAGCGGTACGCGGCGATCGCCCGGGCGCGCATCGAATTCGAAGTACTCCGACAGCAAGAGCAGAAGGTCGAATCCAACCAACTCGATCTATTCGCAACAGCCTAACCCCAATCCCCCTACATGCCTGCCGGTGAGCGAACTCACGGTAACTGGCTGTCGATCCATCGCTCCGCTGCTGCCATTGCGTCACCCAGTGCCGCCGGATAGTCCGGCCATGGACCCGTCAGCTCGGCGGCGACTTCGCCCAACCCAGCAACGGCTGCCGGCTCGATGATTCTCGCAAGTGCGGGTACGTCATCGTTTGGTCGCCTCCATTCGAACTTGAGAAACAACGTATGCCCCCGATAGGCGTGAACGACTGGAACATCGAGATTGTGTGACACGCGCCCTCCCTGACACATGAGCAAGTTGAACAGTATTTGTAGCTCTTTTTCGCACCCTTCGCCATCGAGGCACTTCGCTATCAACTTCTGCCGCCCAGCACGGCAAGGACACCCCATGTACGCAACGAAACTCACCCTGCTCATCACGGCCATCGTGTTGTACGTGGCGGGGTCCACCTTCTGGTTTTTCTGGCAGGTGCCGGAGCTGCTCTCCACCGGTACCGACCAGACCCTGGTCGCAGCATTCGCCGGCACCGTCGCCTGGATGCTGCTCACCTTCGGTTTCATCATCCACATCATCAAGACAGCGCGGCCTACAGCGGGCGGCGGGAGGTAGTAATGGAGGCAGAGATCCTGTCGGACGACGAGCTCGCCGACCTGACCGGTTACAAACACCGAGCCCACCAACGAAAGTGGCTCAAAGACCGCAACTGGGTCTACGTCGAAAGCCGTGGTGGTCGCCCCCTGGTGGGCCGCATGTTCGCGCGCATGAAGCTGGGCATGGTCAGCCCCAGCATAGTCGACAACAATCCGCCTCCGGCACGACCGGCTTGGACGCCAGACTTTTCAAGAGTGAACTGATATGCGCCCCCGCAAGACAGAGAACAGGGACTTGCCACCCGGGATGGTTCGGCGCAAGCGCCCGCGCAAGAACGGCACAGTGTGGGTCGGCTATTACTACCGAGATGCAAACGGAAAGGAATTGTCTCTCGGTGGAGATTTGGACAAAGCCAGGCTCAAGTGGGCCGAACTTGAGTCCAAGGCAAAGCCGGCAGACCTGAAGATCATGAAGGGAATTTTTGACAGGTACGAGCGGGACATCATCCCGAAGAAAGCGCCGCGGACGCAGAAAGACAACAAGGCAGAGCTCAAGCACCTACGCAAGGGGTTCGAGGGGGCGCCCATCGATGCAATCACCCCATCCATGGTTGCGCAGTACCGGGACGCCAGGACGGCGAAGACTAGGGCAAACAGAGAGATTGCCCTGCTCTCCCACGTCTACAACATGGCCCGAGAATGGGGCTTTACGGATCGGGAAAACCCTTGCGCCGGTGTCCGGAAGAATAAAGAGAAGGTCCGCGACTACTACGCCAATGAAATGGTTTGGACCGCTGTATATGGCAAGGCTCCACAAGAGCTTAGGGGCGCGATGGACTTGGCCTATCTGACCGGCCAGCGCCCGGCAGATGTAATCGCAATGAGGCGGGGGGATATCGAGGGGGATTACCTAACCGTGCAGCAGGGAAAAACAGGCAAGCGTCTCAGGATTCAAATGCAGGCAGGCGGTGTGAAGAACACCCTCGGCTTACTCATTGAGGACATCATTGCCAGGAACAGCCAGCACAACTCGCAGCACTTCATCCTCAGCAGAACAGGGATGCGCGTGTCTCAACAAATGCTGCGTAACAGATGGGACGACGCCCGAGAAGCTGCTCGCTCTTTGGCCGCAAGTGAGGGCAGAGTCGATGACGCGGAGAAGATCCAACAGTTTCAGTTCAAGGATATCCGACCGAAGGCGGCATCCGAAATTACAGATATCGCAGACGCCAGCCTCCTTCTCGGGCACTCGGAGCAGGAGATCACCAAGCGCGTTTACAGGCGCATCGGTGCGGTCGCGCAGCCTTCAAAATGAGATAGTTTCGGAACTCCACCCTCTAAAGTTTCGGAACTCCAGCACTTTCCTACAGGCAATAAAAACCCCGTAGACGTTAATCTACGGGGCTTTCAAGAGTGGAGGCCGAGGTCGGAATCGAACCGGCGTAGGCGGATTTGCAATCCGCTGCATAACCATTTTGCTACTCGGCCTCAAACGATCAATGCCCAAACTACTGACATTCACCGCATATAAACTTGAGTGGGCTATGTGAAGATTGCCTCTACTCTATCTCATTGAAAACATTGAAGTTTTTTATGCCTCAGTGCGTTCGATGGCGGCAATTATGTACTGATTTGCCGGGACTGGCAAGCCCTTGATTTCAAAAAATATTCTTCCGTGGAGCAGAACAGGGGCGGTTGGCCCCTGCTCTGCCTGGGCTTAGTAGCCCAGGGACAGTCCGGTATTGCGCCGTGGGTCGTTGGCGCCGTAGAAGCGGTTGTTGCCCACGGGCTTGCCGTCCAGGGACGGGGCGCCGACGAGGATGGCGGCCAGGTGGTTGGCGTCTTGGGGGCCGGCGAATTTATGGCCCCAGCTTTCGAGGATTTTCTGGGTGTCGGGGCTCAGGGCGAAGGTTTCGAGGTTGGTGGTGTCGGGCATCCATTGTTGGTGGAAACGTGGGGCGTTGACGGCTTCCTGGATGTTCATCTTGTAGTCGATGACGTTGAGGATGGTCAGCAAGGTGGCGGTGATGATGCGGCTGCCGCCGGGTGTGCCGATGACCATCACGGCCTTGCCGTCCTTGGTCACGATGGTCGGGCTCATGGACGACAGGGGCGCCTTGCCCGGGGCGATGGCGTTGGCTTCGCCCTGGACCAGCCCGTACATATTGGGCACGCCGACTTTGACGGTGAAGTCGTCCATTTCGTCGTTGAGGATGACCCCGGTCTTGCTGGCCATGACGCCGGCGCCGAACCAGTCGTTGAGGGTGTAGGTCACCGACACCGCGTTGCCCCATTTGTCGACGATGGAGTAATGGGTGGTGTTGCTGCCTTCATGGGGCGCAACGCCGGGTTTGATGGCCATGGAGTCGCCGGCTTTTTGCGGGTCGATGGCGGCGCGCAGTTTGGCCGCGTAATCCTTGTCCAACAGGTGTTCCACCGGGTTCTGCACGAAGTCCGGGTCGCCCAGGTAACTGTTGCGGTCGACGTAGGCGTGGCGCATGGCTTCGATCTGGTAATGGGTACCCTGGGCCGAGCCGTAGCCCAGTTCGGCCATGGGGTAGCCTTCGAGGATGTTCATGATCTGGCAGATCACCAGGCCGCCCGAGCTCGGTGGTGGTGCCGAGACCACGTGGTAGCCACGGTAGTCGCACTCGATGGGCGCCAGCTCGCGGGTCTGGTATTTGTCCAGGTCGGCCTGGGCGATGATGCCCTTGCCGGCCTGGCTGGAGTCGACGATGGCCTTGGCCACCCAGCCTTTGTAGAAGCCATCGGTGCCCTTGGCGGAAATTTCCCGCAGGGTCCGGGCCAGGTCTTTTTGCACCAGCTTCTGCCCGACCTGCAGCGGCTCGCCTTTATTGAGAAAGATGCCACGCAGATCCTGGTCTTTTTTGAACTCTTCGGTGGCGCTGTGCAGCATGTCGATATCGCCCTGGTCGAGGGCAAAGCCGTCTTCCGCGAGCTTGATCGCCGGTGCGATCACTTGGGCACGTTTGAGGGTGCCGTATTTGCTCAGGGCCAGTTCCATCCCGGAGACGGTGCCGGGCACGCCGACCGCCAGGTGGCCCTTGGCGCTGAGGCCGGGGACGACATTGCCGTCCTTGTCCAGGTACATGTCAGCAGTGGCCGCCAGCGGCGCTTTTTCACGGAAGTCGAGGAAGGTCTTGCGCCCGTCCGCCAGCTGCACGGTCATGAAACCACCGCCGCCGAGGTTGCCCGCAGCCGGGTAGACCACCGCCAGGGCGTACCCCACCGCCACTGCCGCGTCCACGGCGTTACCGCCAGCCTTCAGCACGTCCACACCCACATGGGTGGCCAGATGCTGGGCCGTCACCACCATGCCGTTTTCGCCGGCCACCGGGGCCTGGGAGGCGGCCTGCACGCCACTGAATGTCAGGACCAGGGCCGTCGCTATCAAGGTTCGGGTAAGGGGTTGGTAGTTCATCCGTGGATACTCTGTTTATTAGAAGCATTAAACGTAGCTTCTTTCGCACGGCAACCCCAGTCAGGTGGCGCGTTTCAGACAGAGCGTGTCGGTGACGGAATGCTATATTCGCCCCGCCCTCCTCATTACCCTGAGACACACCGATGCCCACGGTCGCCGACCCGATTCATGCGCTGTACCACAAGATCACCTGGAAGCTGATCCCGTTCCTGTGCTTCTGCTACCTGGCTGCCTACCTGGACCGCATCAACATCGGTTTTGCCAAGTTGCAGATGCAAGACCAGCTGCAGTTCAGCGAAACCGCATTCGGCCTGGGCGCCGGCCTGTTTTTTGTCGGCTATATCCTGTTTGAAGTACCCAGCAACCTGATCCTGGAGCGCGTCGGCGCGCGGATCTGGATTGCGCGCATCATGATCACCTGGGGCCTGCTGTCGGCTTGCACGTTGCTGGTCACCTCCACCACGCAGTTCTATGTGCTGCGGTTTTTGCTGGGCGTCGCCGAAGCCGGGTTCCTGCCGGGGGTGTTGTATTACCTGACCACCTGGTTCCCCACCCATCGCCGGGGCCGGGTGATTGCGCTGTTCATGATCGGCCTGCCGCTGTCCAGTGTGATTGGCGGGCCGTTGTCCGGCTGGATCATGGGCCACTTCGACCAGATCGGTGGCCTGCGCGGCTGGCAGTGGCTGTTCCTGCTTGAAGCCCTGCCCAGCGTGCTGTTGGGGGTATTGGCGTTCTGGGCGTTGCCCAACACCTATCACCAGGCCAAATGGTTGTCAGCCGCCGAAAAGACCCTGCTGCAACAGCAGTTGCAGGCCGATGACAGCCAGGCCAGTCAAAGCCCACGGCGTTTTCGCGAAGGGTTCTTCAACCTCAAGGTGTGGATGCTTGGCGGGATCGACTTTTCGATCCTGCTCAGTGCCTACGCCATGGGTTTCTGGATGCCGACCCTGATCCGCAACACGGGGATCAGCGACACCTTCCATATCGGCCTGCTCACCGCCCTGCCCAGTGTGGCCGCGCTGGCCGGCATGCTGCTGATCGGCGCCAGCTCCGACAAACACCGCGAGCGCCGTTGGCACATTATCGTGCCGTTTGTGGTGGGCGCCGTGGCCATGGCCGGCAGCACGTTCTTCACCCATAACGTGGTCGCCACCGTGGCCCTGTTTGCCGTGGCGTCGGCAGCAATCCTCGGCGCCGTGCCGGTGTTTTTCAGCCTGCCGGCGACCTTCCTCACCGGCACCGCGGCGGCCACCGGCTTTGCCCTGGCCTGCTCCCTGGCGAATATCGCCGGGCTGGTCAGTAACTCGTTGATGGGCCTGGCGATAGATATCACCGGCAGCAGCGCCGGGGCCATGTGGTTCTTTGCCGCCAGCTTGCTGCTCAGTTGTTTGTTGGTGATTGCGTTGCCGGCGAAATTGGTCAACCGCTAGGAGCGAGTGCGAAGCTACATACCCCTGTGGGAGCGGGCTTGCTCGCGAAAGCAGTGGGTCAGTCAACATCAATGCTTGCTGGGCCGACGTCTTCGCGGCGATGCGGCGATCCGACAAGCCCGCTCCCACAGGGGGGCTCAATGACTGCTATGGCCCATGCCATTCGGCTGCTGCAACAGTGCCAGGTCAATCTCCTCGAAACGCAGCACCCGCCCGCCGGTATCGGCCGCGATTTTCTGCGCCACCGCCTGCTCGGCAAACGAGGCCAGCACCACGCCCATGGCGCCCTTGAGCCCGGTGCCGAGCACGTAGTAGGCGGTCTTGGCGTCGATCAGATGGGCATCGTCCGGGGTATCCCAATGGCTGCGCCCCATGTCATGCACATACAGCTTGGACTGGGCATGATGGTTTTCCGGCTGCAACCACCAGCCGAGCATTTCTGCCGTAGAGCAAAACTTCTTCGCCGCGCCCTGCTCCACCACCTCGCCCTTGGGCCCCGGGAACTCGCTGATCACCATGCCACACACATGGCACTCATCAGCCGGATGGAACGCTACCGGCCCGTCACCTACCCCCGCCGCCACCGGTTTGTCACAACCGACCAACAGCAGGCTCAACAGTAAAACCAACCCCATCTTCATGTTTACATGCTCCACCGATAAAAAATTCATGCCGCGCGCCGGCCGAACAGCCAGTAGGCCCAGGCCAATGGCCCGGCGACCCACGCCGCCAGGCACAACCACAACGCCGCCTCCGGGACCGCCAGGTCTGCGCCCAGGGCCATCACGCTCATGGACGCGGGGCCGGCATCGAAACCCGACAGGTTGATCAGGCGGTACACATCCGCCGGGTTGAACAGCAACAGCCAGGGCAGCAGCGTCGGGCTGAACTGGCCTTCGCTGAGCACCAGCAGCGCCAGCAACGCCAGGTCGAAGACCAACACAAAAAAGAACCACACCCCCAGGGCCAAGCCGGCCGCCGTGGATTTCTCCGCCGAGACGCTGCTCAACACATACGCCAGCCCCAAAAAGCCCCAGCCAAGCAACGTCGAGGTCAGCATGAAGCGGCCAAAGGCCCAGAGCAGCAGGCTGAACTCGACGTCATCCACCAGCAGCGCAATGGCGAGCATGGCGCAGCCGAATCCGATAAAGGTCGCCAGCGCCAGGATCAACCCGTGCCCGACAAACTTGCCGAGCAGGATCTGCCCGCGCCCCAGGGGATAGGTGAGCAATAGCAACAAGGTCCCGCTTTCGTCCTCGCCGACAATCGCGTCATAGGCCAGCAGCAGCGCAATCAACGGCATCAGGAAGGTCGCCAGGCTGGCCAGGCTGGCGATGGTTGCCGGGATAGAGGTAAAGCCCAGTTGCCCGGACGCCGCGGCCCCGAGCCAGGCAATGCCGATGGCCAGCACCGCAAACAGCAGGCTGATGGCCAATAACCAACGGTTGCGCAGGCCATCGCTGAATTCTTTGCGGGCCATGTTCCAGATTGGCGTCATTGGGCACGCTCCACAGGGCTGTCCATGTAATGGCGATACAGGTCTTCCAGGGACGGCACGACAATTTCCACATCGCAGGGGCTGTCCTGGTCGAGCAACTGGCGCAGCAGGTCCAATTTATTGCCATTCAACGCCGCCACTTGCAGCCCTTCCGCGCCCCAGCGCTGGGTCACGTGGCCAGCCTCGCTCCAGCGTTTTTGCAAGTGCGCCGCACGTTGCAGGCCGCTGCTGCGGATCAGGGTGGGCAGCCCGGCCTCTTCGCGCAACGCCGCCAGGGTGCCGAGGGCCAGCAGACGGCCCTGGGTCAAGATGGCGGCGCGGTTGATATGGGCCTCCACACCGGGCAACACATGGGAGCAGAGAATGATGCTGGTGCCCTGCCCGCGCAGGCGGTCGAGCAAGCGATACAGGTCCTGGGTAGCAATCGGGTCGAGGCCCACGGTGGGCTCGTCGAGCAGCAGCAGGCGCGGCTCGCCAAGCAGGGCCTGGGCCAGGCCGAGGCGCTGGCGCATGCCCTTGGAATAGGTCTTGACCCGCCGCCGTGCCGCCGCCGTCAGGCCGACGTCTTCGAGCAGGGTCTGGACCTGGCTCATCGGCGCGCCCTTGAGCCGGGCGAAATGCTGCAAGGTTTCCAGGCCGCTGAGTTGCGGGTAGAACGTGACGTTTTCCGGCAAGTAGCCGAGCATCTGCCGCACATGAGGGTCGCTGGGCGCGCGACCGAACACCCGCACCTGACCACTACTTGCCTGCAACAAGCCGAGGATCAGTTTCATGCTGGTGGTCTTGCCCGCGCCGTTATGGCCGAACAGGCCCAGCACTTCCCCGGGCGCCAGGCTCAGGCTCAAGTCGTGCAGCACAGTGGCGTGCCCATAACGCTGGGTCACGCCTTCGATTTCGACAACGGGCATCATGCAGGCTCCTTGAGCAGAGAAAGCGTGGGGTCTTGCATCAGCGGATGGCTGTCCATCACCCCCGGCGACTTGACCACCGGAAACGCCCGCTGCACCCAGCGCAGCAACTCGATGCCGGGGCTGTTCATCAACAGGCGCACCTGGGGATACAACCACAGCAGGCGGTCGACGTTATCGTTGGGCTCGTAGGCCACATCCCCGAGGCCGTCGCTATTGCGGTCCCAGCCCAGGTAGTCGCTCCAGTAATTGCCGCGGCCTTCTGCCGACCATTCCTGCAAGCGGGTGGCCACGTACTTGACCTGGCGCTGGTTGCCGACAAAGGCATTGTTGGCAATCCGGTTGTCCTCGGAACCAGCTGTGAGGTGAATGCCCACCGCGCTGCGCCCGAAGTGGTTGTGTTCGATGCTGTTGAACAGTGAGTTGTAGATAAACAACGCCTTGCCTTCGGCCCCGGTGATCATGGTGTCGCCGGTGGTGCCGTCGCGCACGTCGTTGACCACGTTGTCGCGCAAGGTGGAATAGGTGATGTAGTTCATCAGAATCCCGTAGTTCTGATCCTCCTCGGAGCGATTGCCGATCACCGTCAGCTTGCGGCTTTGCATCAGCGCATAGCCGGTGCGGGTGCGGCGAGTAATATTGCCGAGCACCTGGTTGTCGTTGGCGAACATGTAGTGGATGCCGTAGCGCAGGTCTTCCAGGGTGTTGCCTTGCAGCAGGTTGCCGTTGGAGGTGTCGATGTAGATGCCATCGCGGGCATCGCGCACGTGGTTGCCGATCACCCGCGCGCCTTTGACTGCGTACAGGTGGATGCCATTGCCCCGGTCCTGGGAACGCATGGTCGGGTCGCCCTGGATCTGGTTGTCGATCACGCTCACATCCGCCGTGCCATCGACCCACACGCCAAAACCCTGGCCGCGCAGGCGGTTGTTCTTGATCAGGGCGCCGTTGGCCTTGGGCTGGATGAAGATGGCGGCGTTCATCGCGGTGAGGTCATGGCCCCAGTCGAGGAAGGTGCAGCCCTCGACGGTGACGTCGGCAGCGTTGATCAGCAAGCCATTGCCCAGGCCCTGGCTGTGGATCACCGCACCGGGTTCGCAGGTCAATTGCAGGGGTTGGTCGATGCTGAAGGAGCCCTGGTAGTCACCGGCAGGCAGGCGCCAGTGCTGCGGGCCTGCAGCGACCAAAGGCAGGTCGGTAATGGGCAGTACAGCAGCGCTGGCGGCGGCCGAAAATAGCAGCCACACACACCCGGTCCATAACGTGCGGGGTCGAGCCACGGAGTCTTCCTTTTGATCAAAGCCCAATCTGTGGAGCGACACAGATCTGGTGTGAGAGCTGGCTTGCCTGCGATGGCGGTGTACCAGCCACCAAAAACAGTGGCTGAACCGCCGCTATCGCGCGCAAGCCCGCTCCCACATTGGTTGGTGCTCGCCGTTAAGTGCGCTCGACCAACATCCGCCCCACCATCTCCATATGCAGCGCATGGCAGAACCAGCTGCAGTAGTACCAATGCAACCCCGGTTTATCGGCAATGAAGGTGATGGAAGAGGTCTGCTGCGGGCTGATTTCCATGCTCACGCCATGGTTGGTCATGACAAAGCCGTGGGTCACGTCCTCGATCTGGTCGATGTTGGTGATGGTCACAGTGACCTCATCGCCATGCTTGACGGTGAACTCCGTCAGGCCATAGGTCGGCGCCATGGACGTCATGTACACCCGCACTTTCTTGCCGTCGCGGATCACCTTGTTATCGGTCTCCAGCTTGATCCCGTCCTTGGCCGCAATGGCCACGGTTTCGGCGAAGAAGGGGTCGTTGCGTTCCCAGATTTTCTTGGTCTTGATCTGGTCACGCCGCGCCATCACACAGTCGTGGGGTTCGGCGAAGGTCGGGCCGTCGTGGACCAGTTTCATTTCATCGCCCGAGATGTCGATCAACTGGTCGTTTTCCGGGTGCAGCGGGCCGGTCGGCAGGAAGCGGTCCTTGGAGAATTTGCTCAGGACCACCAGCCATTGGCCGTCGGCATCCCGGGTCTCGGTGAGCGAGGCATGGTTGTGGCCGGGTTGGTAGTGCACATCGAGCTTCTGCTTGATGTAGTTGACCTTCTCGCCGCCGTAGGCACGGATGGCTTCGGCGATGTTCCACTTGACCACCTGGCTGTCGATAAACAGCGTGGTGTAGGCAAAGCCCCGGCCATCGTAGGTGGTGTGCAGAGGGCCCAGGCCCAGTTCCGGCTCGCCGACCACCACGCCGCGCGGGTCTCTGATCTTGTCGCTGAACAGGTCGTCGAGCTTGTCGATGGCAATGATGGTGCAGGTCGGCGACAGCTTGCCGTTGGCGATAAAGTACTTGCCGTCCGGCGAGGTGTTGCAGCCGTGGGGGTTCTTCGGCACCGGGATATAGCGGGTGAATTCGCTGTCCTTGCCATCATCGCCCTTGCGCCCGTCCACCACCGGCACCTTGACGCCGTCGAGGTTGATGAACTTGCCGGCCTTGATCGCCGCCTCGATGCGCGGGATGTTGAACACCACCACCCAGTCGCGCTCGTTGCGCATCATGCCGCCCAGGTCGGAGGCTTTCTCCGAGTTGTAGCAGGTGGCCGCCGCGTATTTGCCGGTGTAGTCCATGTCGGCGTTGTCGAGGTTGCCGTCAACGATGACCTGGAAGGCCATTTCCATCTTCTCGGCGTCGATCGCGTTGAACATGGTGAAGCTGTTCTTGTCCTGCAGGTCGAAGGTGTGGCCGTCATTGGGGTGCGGGATGATGAACTCGGCGTTGCAGAACACGTACTTGGTGTACGGCACCTTTTGCAGGCGCAGGCCGTGGATCGCCTG
This sequence comes from Pseudomonas sp. WS 5411, assembly GCF_012985595.1. Lineage (NCBI taxonomy): Bacteria > Pseudomonadati > Pseudomonadota > Gammaproteobacteria > Pseudomonadales > Pseudomonadaceae > Pseudomonas > Pseudomonas sp. WS 5411. Next base: position 13,640 of record NZ_JAARMC010000037.1, on the reverse strand, counting down.
GGCGTTGGGCACGGTGACGATCTTGTCGCACTTCATGATGTCCAGGCGGATCCGCGCCACGCGGGTGTTGGCCTTGTCGTTGATGAACAGGTATTTGCCGTCGTAGCGGCCGTCGGTGGTGGACAGGTGCGGGTGATGGCAATCGCCGTTCTGGTACTTGGCGCCCTCGCCCAGGATGCGCTTGCTCTCGTTGGTCAGGCCCCAGCCGGTGGCGGAATCGACGTTGAACACCGGGATACGCATCAGTTCACGCATCGACGGCACACCGAGTACCCGCACCTCACCCTGGTGGCCGCCGCTCCAGAAACCGTAGTACTGATCCAGCTCCCCTGGGCCCACATGGATCTTCGACTTGGCTTCCTTGGCCGCCGCCGCAAAGGACTCGCGGGTAAACACCGTACCACCGAGGGCCGAGGCCCCTGCCAGCACCGCGCCGGTGACTGCGCCGGTGCCAAGGAAGCCACGCCGGCTCATGCCTTCAGGTTCCGGGGTGGCCCCGGCTTTTTTCGATTCGCTGTCGTTCATGATGTGCTCCAGATGGGAAAAGTGAGTGCCCAAGGCCGTCATTCAGGCACCGCCACCTGCACCACCGGGATCAATTGCCCAGTGGCGGGTGCGGCCTTGTTGCGTTTCTTGCGCTGGTTGATCAGTGGCGGGCATTTGTGGTCGTTGTGCCAAGTCATCTGGCAATCCAGGCAGTAGTGGCATTCATTGGCGTTGATATGGCCGTCAGGGTGAATCGCCTGGATTTCGCATTCCTTGGCGCACAACTGGCACGGATCGCCACACTCTTTGCGCCGTTTGAGCCAGTCGAACAGCCTGAACTTGCTGGGGATCGCCAGCGCGGCGCCCAGCGGGCAGATGTAGCGGCAGTAGACTTTGCGCGTGAACAGGTTGATCACCAGCAGCGCCACCGCGTACAGCACGAACCACCACTGGCGGTCGAAATGCAGGGTGATGGCGGTCTTGAACGGCTCCACTTCGGCAAACCGCTCGGCGGTGGCCATCGACTCCAGAGACAAGCCAAACAGCCCCAGCAGGATCAAATACTTGATCGCCCACAGCCGCTCATGCACGGCAAACGGCAGCTCGAACTGGCGCACCTTGAGCCTGCGCGCCGCCTCGTTGATCAGTTCCTGCAGCGCCCCGAACGGGCACAACCAGCCGCAGAACACACCTCGGCCCCACAGCAGGATGCTGGCAGCGGTGAATACCCAGAGCATGAAGATCAGCGGGTCGGTGAGGAACAGCTCCCAGCGGAACTGCTGGAACAGCGCATGCACAAAGGTCAGCACATTGACCACCGACAGCTGCCCCAGGGCGTACCAGCCGATAAACACCACGGTAAACAGCAGGTAGCCACGGCGTACCCAATGCAACAGGCGCGGGCGCCGGGCCAGGCTGTCCTGTAAAAACAGAATCACCGTCAGCAGTACCAGGGCGGCGCCCAGGATCAGGATCTGCACGTGTTTCTGGTACCAGATCGTCAGCCACATCGGCCGATTCGCTTCGTCGATGGCAGCCTGCTCGGCGGCAGTCGGCAACGGGCGCTCCAGATACGCCTCGGGCATCTGGTAGGGCAATTCAAAACTGCTGAAGGTGCCGCTGACCGGGCCGGTCTGGCGCCGTACCAGCAGTTCCAGGGTCCAGGCCGAGCCAGGGTCGAACCCGGCCTGGGGGCGCACGATAAACACCGACATCTCGTCGAACTCGGGCATGCCCTCGGCGAACACGTCATACAGGCGCTGGTGGTCCATATCGCGGAAGCTGATGACATTGCCGAACTGGCGCAATTGCACCCGATCAAAAATCCCGCCGCGCACGTAGCCCGACCCCTTGAACGAAAACAACCCACGCCCCAGCACCGCAATGGCCTGCTCGCCGGGCTTGAGGCCCTGCATCAGCACCCGGTATTGCGCATCGCCCAACAGGTTGCGGCCGATGGTCGGCGCGTTGAGATCGGCCACATACAGGTCAATAAAGGTCTCGTCGACCTGCCCCGGCCCCGCCACTTCCACGCCTTCGGCCTCGGTGCCCTTGAAGGCCGCGTCTACTTGGCCGCGCGTCAGGTGCAGGCGGCGCACCGCGCCGTTGCCGGTCAACTGCGCCCAGCTGGCCGGCTCGAACAGGTCTGCGCGCACCAGCGCGACTTTCTGCGCGGTGCTGGCCTTGTCCTCGATCAGCTTGAGCGACACCGCCACTTCGTGGGCGGCGCGCATGATCACCTCATTGACCACCATGGCCGTGACAGTAGCGCCGGCCACCGCATCCACGGTCACCGCCTGGCTGTCGCTGGAGTGCCCCACCACCACACGTTGCTTGACGTTGATCCCGCTGTAGCGGGCGGTGAAGTCATGCAACTTGGCCTCGGGAATGCCGATCAGCAGAATCGGCTCGTGGTGCTCCAGCACATAGGCATCACGGATCACCCCGGCCGGGTCGAGGATCACCTGGGTGTTGATCGGTTTGCCGGAATACGCCGGGATATCCACCACGTCCAGACTCTGGAACACATAGCCGATGACCGCGCCTTTGGCCGACAGCGTGCGCACCTTGAACTTGCCTTCGGCGGCGGAAATGGCGTCGGTCTGCGGGAAAATCTTGTCGATGCGCTGTTGTTCAATCGCGCCGTAGGACTTGGCCTGGGCCGGGCCGGCCAGGCTGAACAGCAGCACCAGGACAACCAACCAGGTGACGGGACTTGCGGCCAGGGTAGCGAGGGCCGAGGGCTTGGTGCGGTTCATGGGCTCACTGACTTCAACGGCCGGAATATGAAGTCGATGGTAGGTGGCAGCTGGCCAGTGAGCCCTTGATTGAAATCAAGTCTGGGGGCGGTGCGGCGTTTGGGCGCTGGCTACATACCCAACCACTGCGGCAGCGCCAGTGAGATAAACGGCACGTACGTCACCAGGATCAGGAACGCCAGGAGAATCATCAACCATGGCATCGCCGCGCGGATCGTCTGGCCCAGGGTCAGGCCGGTCACCGCCGAGGTCACAAACAGGTTCAACCCAACGGGCGGATGCACCAGGCCGATTTCCATGTTCACCACCATCACAATCCCCAGGTGAATCGGGTCGATGCCCAGCTTCATCGCGATCGGGAAGAAGATCGGCGCCAGGATCAGCACAATGGCCGAGGGCTCCATAAAGCTGCCGGCAATCAACAGCACCACGTTGACCATCAGCAAGAAGCCAATCGGCGTCAGCCCTTCGGAAATGACCCAGGCCGTGATTTCCTGCGGAATCTGTTCGGTGGTCAACACATGGGCAAACAGCATGGCGTTGGCGATGATGAACATCAGCATGATCGACAGGCGCCCAGACTCCAGCAGCACCTTGGGGCAATCCCTCAAGCGCATGTCCTTGTACACAAACAGTGCGACAAACGCCGAGTACACCGCCGCCACCGCTGCGGCTTCAGTGGGGGTGAACATGCCGCTGTAGATACCGCCGAGGATGATCACCAGCAGCAACAGGCCCCAGAACGCACGGCGCGCACAGCCCAGCCACTGGGCAAAGGTCGCCCGGGGTTGTGCCGGCAGCTTTTTGATCCGCGCCACGATGTAGATCGCGATCATCAGCATCAGGCCCAGCAGCAAGCCGGGGATCACCCCCGCCATAAACAGCTTGCCCACCGAGGTTTCCGTCGCCGCCGAATACACCACCATCACGATGGAGGGCGGAATCAGGATGCCCAGGGTCCCGGCATTACAGATGATCCCCGCGCCAAACTCCTTGGGGTAACCGGAGCGCACCATACCGGCCACGGCAATCGACCCCACCGCCGCCACCGTCGCCGGCGATGAACCCGACAGCGCAGCAAACAGCATGCACGCCAGCACCGCCGCAATCGCCAGGCCGCCACGGATATGGCCGACACAGGCGTTGGCGAAGTCGATCAAGCGTTGCGCCACGCCGCCGGTGGTCATGAACGCCCCCGACAGCAGGAAGAACGGAATCGCCAGGAAGGTGTAGGCATCACTGGTTTCAAACAACTTGATCGCCAGGGAGCTTAACGAGTCCTGGCTGAACATCAGGATCGACATCGCCCCCGATAACCCCAGGGAAATAGCGATGGGCACGCCGAGAAACATAAACACCAACAGCAGCAAAAACAGACAGAGAATGGCCATCAGTCACGCTCCTTATGGCTGCCGGCCAACTTGCTGGCTTCACCGGCTTCATCGGCCAGCCCCAACCCGACCTGGCGGTGGGTGAACAGGCGGTAGAAAATTTCCAGGTAGCGGATCAGCACCAGGGCGAAGCCGATCGGCACGATCAGCGCGATATGCCCGACCTCAAGACCGAAATGGTCGAGGTCTTCAGCCCCGATCCCGGCCGTCAGCACCGCACTCACCCACTTGTAGCTGGCCACCATGAACAACCCGGCGTAGGCCAGGCAGCACAGACACGCGAGCATCCCCAGCAGGCGCTGGACCCGGCGTGGCGTCAGGCGTACCAGGGCATCCACCCCCAGGTGGCCGGCGGTGCGCACGCCATAGGAAATCCCGAAGAAAATCAGCCAGCCGAACATCGCCTTGGTCAGCGCGACGCTCCAGGTCATGTCCTGGGCCCAGGTCATGGTGCCGTCACCCAGGGCGTTGAAAAAACCGCTGCTCCAGGCCCACTTGTCAGCCAGGGCAAAAAACAGGGTGTAGATGTTGTTGAGCATGACGTAGACAAACGTCACCAGGGTCATGGCGGCCAGCAGGAAGGCGATAAAACCTTCCTCCAGGTGCTCCCAGACGCGCCTTAGGGATTGCATGGCAAAACCTCACGAAGCAGAGATGAGTGGTCGGGGTGGTAACCGGGTCAAAATGTGGGAACGGGCTTGCTCGCGAAAACAATGGGTCAGTCAACATCAATGTTTGCCGGGCCGACGTCTTCGCGGGCAAGCCCGCTCCCCCATTGGATCTTGGTACACCCCGAAATCATTGGTTGGACGCGTCTGCGGCCTTGATCAGGTCAGCGCCAATCGGCCCCTCGAACTTCTGCCATACCGGGCGCATGGCTTCGCGCCACAGCTGGCGTTGCGCGGGGGTCAGTTCGATGATTTCACTGGTCTTGGCGTCGACGATCTTCTGCTTGGCCGACTGGTTCAGCGCTTCGGCCTGTTTGTTCACCTCGACGGTGACCTCGCCCATGATCTGTTCCAGGCTGCTGCGGATATCCGGCGCCAGGCCGTTCCAGAACTTGGCGTTGGTGATCACCATGTAGTCGATCAGGCCGTGGTTGGATTCGGTGAAGTACTTCTGCACCTCGTTGACCTTCTGGCTTTCATAGTTCGACCAGGTGTTCTCGGTGCCGTTGACGGTGCCGGTCTGCAAGCCCTGGTAGACCTCGGCAAAACTCATCTTGCGCGGGTTGGCGCGGATCGCCTTGAACTGTTCCTCCAGCACGCTGGAGGCCTGCACGCGGAACTTCAGGCCGCGGGCATCCTTGGGCTCGTGCAGGGCCTTGTTGGCCGACAGTTGCTTGAGGCCGTTGTGCCAGTAGGCCAGGCCGAGGATGTTCTTGTCCTGCATCGACGTCAGCAGTTGCTTGCCTTCAGCGGCCTGGAACCGGTCGACGGCGGCCAGGTCGTTGAACAAAAACGGCAGGTCGTAGATCTGCACCTGCTTGGTGTATTGCTCGAACTTGGCCAGGGACGGCGCCAGCATTTGCACGTCGCCCAACAGCAGCGCTTCCATCTCCTTGCCGTCACCGAACAGCGACGAGTTGGGGTACACCTCGACCTTGACCCTGCCCGCCAGGCGCTCTTCAGCAAGTTTCTTGAACAGCAGCGCGCCCTGGCCTTTGGGGGTGTTTTCCGCTACCACGTGGGCGAACTTGATGATGATCGGATCAGCCGCCTGGGCCAGGCCTGCGGTAAACAACGTGGCGGCGCACAACAGCGCCCGAGAAAGCTTGAGCATGGGTATCACCTTTTTATTGTTGTGGTGGTTTCAGGCAAGGTGCCTGATGTGAGGCGTGTAGTGAATTTCAAATTTTTAAACCCTGCGTTCGGCCAAGCCGAACACCAGCCTTGGGAGCAATGCCTATCCAATGTGGGCGCTGGCTTGGTCTGTCAGGGCTGTGCCGCCAGCAGCCTTTGGGCCCGTAGTAACACCGGCGCATCCACCATCTGCCCATCAATCTGGTAGGCCCCTGCCCCATGGGCGCCGGCCTCTACCACCCGTTGTGCCCAGGCCAGGTCCGCCGCGCTTGGCGCCAGGGCTTCATGGATCACCGACACCTGCTTGGGATGGATGCACAGCGCCCCGGCAAAGCCCATTTCATAGGCATGCCGGATCGAATGGCGCAGGCCCTCCGGGTCGTCGATGGCCGGGTGCACACCGTCCAGCGGTGCCACCAGGCCGGCGGCGCGCGAGTGCACGATCAGCGCCAGGCGCGCCTGATCGAGGGCGAAATTCGCCGCCGCCGAGTGGCTGCTCAGGTTCAGGTCCAGCGCCAGGTCCAGGCCACCAAACGACAGGCGCTGCACTTGTGGCGCATGAGCGATTGCTGCGACCGCCAGCAGGCCTCGCGCGCTTTCGATAATCGGCCAGATGACTTTGCCGGTGGCGGCCACCACTGCCACCTGGGCGGCACTTTCCACCTTCGGCAGCAGCACCCCGGCCACGTTGCCGTGGGCCTTGCAGAACGCCACATCGGCAAAGTGCTCGGCGTGTTCCGGGGCATTGATGCGTACCCACACACAGGCATCGGGGTTGGCCGTTAAAAACGCACCTAGGTTATCCCGGGCCTGGCGCTTGAGCGGTTCTTCCACCGCGTCTTCAAAATCCACGATCACCGCATCGGCACCACTGGCCAGCGCTTTGGCAAAGCGCTCCGGGCGGCTGCCCGGCACGAACAAGGCAGAACGAATCAAAGGCATCACTGAACTCCTGATTAGATAACGCCGCGCGCACGCAGGTTGTCGATGGCCTCGCCCGAGTAGCCAAGCGCTTGGAGAATTCCCTGGCTGTGCTGACCCAGCCCCGGTACACCGTCCATACGCGGGGTAAACGCGGCGTTACGCGCCGGTGGCAATAACGACGGCAACGGCCCGGCCGGGCTGTCGACGTCACGCCAGCTGTCGCGGGCCTTGAGTTGCGGGTGGTCCCACACGCCTTGCATATCGTTGACCCGCGCACTGGCGATCTGCGCGTGTTCCAGGCGCTGGATCACGGCTTCGGTGTCGAGTTGGGCAAAGCTGTCAACAATGATCTGGCGCAGCACTTCGCGGTTGGCCGAACGCTTGAAGTTGGCCGAGAAGCGCTCATCCGTCGCCAGCGTCGGGGTGAGCAGCACCTTGTCGCAGAACGCCGCCCATTCGCGCTCGTTTTGCAAACCCAGCATCACTGTGCCGCCGTCGCCCGTGGGGAACGGCCCGTAGGGGTAGATCGTCGAATGCGCCGCGCCAGCACGCGGTGGCTGCGGGGCACCGTCGAAGGCGTAGTACATCGGGTAGCCCATCCACTCCACCAGGCTTTCCAGCATGCTCACGTCAATGCGGCTGCCCTTGCCGGTCTTGCCGCGCAGCAGCAGTGCCGACAGGATGCCGCTGTAGGCGTACATGCCGGCGGAGATATCCGCGATGGAACAACCGGCCTTGGCCATCTGCTCGTCACCAGGGCCACCGGTCACCGAAAGAAAACCGCCCTCGCTCTGGATCAGCAGGTCATAGGCTTTCTTCTTCTCGTAGGGCCCGCCTTCACCGTAGCCGGAAATATCGCAGACAATCAGCCGTGGAAAGCGCGCCTGCAGCGCCTCGAACGACAGCCCCATACGCGCCGCCGCGCCGGGCGCAAGGTTCTGCACCAGCACGTCGGCATCGGCCAGCAAGGTGTCGAGGATAGCGCCGGCCTCCTCCTGCTTGAGGTCCAGGGTCAGGCTTTCCTTGGAGCGGTTGGTCCACACAAAATGCGAGGCCAGGCCGCGCACACGCTCGTCGTAGCCACGGGCAAAATCACCGCTGCCCGGGCGTTCGATCTTGATCACCCGCGCCCCCAGGTCGGCCAGTTGGCGGGTACAGAACGGCGCAGCAATCGCGTGTTCCAGGCTGACCACGGTGATGCCGTCCAGCGGTCGTTGATTAGCAGTCATGACAATTCCTCAAAGCCAATGGGCCATGGATACGGCGCTGCGCAGGTTCCAGACTTTTTCGATCAAGGCGCTGGCCTGGGCCGGTGTGCGGGCGCCGCTGAACTGGCAGAGGCGCTGGAACTTGTCCGCCAACTGCCCACGGTCCAGGGTGTTGCCGGGGTCGCCCTTGGGTTCGTCAATCGCGCCGTGCAACGTGCGGCCATCGACGCTGGTAACGGTGACGCGACCCAGCCAGCGTTGCGGATAGGCATCGTCAACTTCGCGGTCGAGGCGCATGCTGACCTTGTCGCGGAACGCAGCGACGGCAGGATCGCTCAGGGCCAACTGGTGAAACTCAGTGAGCCCGGCCTTGCCATGCACAGCAATCAGGCCGAGCACGGTGCCCATGGAGAATTTGGCCTGGTGTACGGTGGCCGGCACTGTCACGCGGCCGAGCACATCAATGGCGCCTTGGTAGACGCGGGTTTCGACCTTGGCGATATCCGCAGCGGCCAGGCCTTCGCGCTGCATCAAGTCCAGCAACGCGTCGGCGGCCGGGTGGGTATGGCGGCACGAAGCGTGGAACTTGAACGAGGTTTCCAGCAGCGCCCAGCGGCTACCGAGGCCCGCGGACAATTTGCCCGGCTCGGCGTCAGTGGACATGCCGGCCGCCAAACCCTGGTCGCCTTCGAGGATATTGCGCGCACCGCTCAGGCCATCCGCCGTCAGGTACGCGGCCAGCAAGCCATCCGCGGCAGCCTTGGCAGTGTGCAACTGCTTGGAATCAGCCGCATCGCGCAGGAACTCCCAGAGCCCGGCAGCCTGGGTGCCGGCGCTGCCGAGCAGGTTGATGAATTGTTCTTCGTTGAAGTCCAGCAACTTGCCCACGGCCACCGCCGCCGCCAGGGTGCCGACCGTCGCCGTGGTGTGGAAGATGCGGTAATGGGAACGGCCCATGAACTCGCCGATGCGAATCCCGGCCTCATAACCGGCCACCGAGGCCAGCAACAATTCGCGGCCGGATTTGCCGAGGTCTTGCGCGGCGGCCAGGGCGGCGGGAAACACCACCGTCGCCGGGTGCAGTACCGAGCTGTTGTGCAGGTCATCCTGCTCCACCAGGTGCGACGAGGCGGCGTTGACCAACGCGGCAAAATACGCGCTGCTGCTGCCACCGTTGACGATTATCTGCGAAGGCCCGGTGGCCGGGCCCATCTTTTGTGCATAGCGCTCAAACAAGGGAATCGGGTGCGAGCCTTGGCTGGCCAGCGCCGAGGCCAGCCAATCCAGATACAGTTCTTCGGTACGCGCCAGCACCGCGTCGGGCAATTGCGCGTCATTCAACTCGGCGAGGAACCGGCACAAGGCTTGGGTATGGCTCATGCTCAGGCCCTCAGAAGCTGCGTGGCAGCTCGAGCAGATGCTCGGCCACGTACGACAGGATCAGGTTGGTGGAGATCGGCGCCACCTGGTACAGGCGCGTCTCGCGGAATTTGCGCTCCACGTCGTACTCGCAGGCAAACCCGAAGCCGCCGTGGGTTTGCAGGCAGGCGTTAGCCGCTTCCCAGGATGCCTTGGCTGCCAGGTACTTGGCCATATTGGCACTGGCCCCGGCATTGGCGCCGCGGTCGTATTCCTCGCAGGCACGCCAGCGCATCAGGTCCGCCGCCTCGATTTCGATATGGGCTTCGGCAATCGGGAACTGCACCCCCTGGTTCTGCCCGATGGGCCGGCCAAACACCACGCGGTCGCGGGCATAGGCGCTGGCCTTTTCGATAAACCAGCGGCCGTCGCCGATGCATTCGGCGGCAATCAGCGTACGTTCGGCGTTGAGACCGTCGAGGATGTATTTGAAGCCCTTGCCCTCCTCACCGATCAAGCTGTCGAGGGGCAGTTCGAGGTTGTCGAAGAACAGCTCGTTGGTCTCGTGGTTGACCATATTGGCGATGGGCTGCACGGTCAGGCCGTTGCCGATGGCCGCGCGCAGATCCACCAGGAAGATCGACATGCCTTCGGACTTTTTCTTCACCTCGGCCAGCGGCGTGGTACGCGCCAGCAGGATCATCAAGTCAGAATGCTGCACCCGCGAGATCCACACCTTTTGCCCGTTGATCACGTATTTGTCGCCGCGCCGAATCGCGGTGGTCTTGATCTTGGTGGTGTCGGTGCCGGTGGTGGGCTCGGTGACGCCCATGGACTGCAGACGCAGTTCGCCACTGGCCAGCTTGGGCAGGTAGAAGCGCTTTTGCGCCTCGCTGCCATGGCGCAACAGGGTGAACATGTTGTACATCTGCCCGTGGACGGTGCCGGAGTTGCCGCCGCAGCGGTTGACCTCTTCAAGGATCACCGAGGCTTCGGCCAGGCCCAGGCCGGAGCCGCCGTATTCCTCGGGAATCATCGCCGACAGCCAGCCGGCGTCCGTCAGGGCCTTGACGAAGGCTTCGGGGAAACCCTTTTCTTCATCGACTTTGCGCCAGTAAGCGGCGTCGAATTCAGCGCACAAGGCACGCACGCCTTCGCGGATGGCGTTGAGTTCTTCGTTGTCATTGGGGTTCATTAACGGCTCTCCGCCTGTTGTTCTTGGATTATTCGAAATGCACTTCAGCCTGCTGCGCCAAGCCAGCAGCGTTACCGGCCCACAGCTGGGCGACACCTGACGCCGTCACCCGCCCGCCCACCTCAAACGGCTGCGGCGCAATCAACGGGCGCACGCCGCGATAGGCAAAACGGCGCAAGGTGGCTTCGGGATGTGTCCGGCAGAAGGCGCGCAGGCTCAAGGTGGCGATCAGCGGCCCATGCACCACCAGCCCTGCATAGCCTTCACTGCCGGTCACGTAGGGGTAGTCGTAGTGGATGCGGTGACCGTTGAAGGTCACGGCGCTGTAGCGGAACAGCAAGGTGGGCGTGGGCTCGATCACCTCAACCCACTCGCCCCGGGCCAGGGCATCGCCGCTGCCGGCCTTGGGCGGTGTGGGCTCGCGGTAGACGATGTCCTGTTCCTCACGGATTGCCAGGCGGCCCTCCTGGGAGTAGTCGTGGCGCACGGTGACAAACAGCAACGAACCGCTGCGCCCGGTCTTTTCCTCGACCTGGGTGATGGTCGACACGCGGGTCGCCGACTCACCGGCACGCAAGGCGTGCAGGAACTCGATACGCCCACCGGCCCACATGCGGTTGCGGTTATCGGCCGGCGGCAGGAACCCGCCACGGGCCGGGTGGCCATCGGCGCCCAGGGCGGTTTCCGCCAGCGGGTCCTGGAAGAAGCACCACTGCCATAGCGGCGGTAAATCTGCTCCGTCGTCCGGCACCGCCTCGCCGAAGGTGGCGGCAATACGCTTGAGTAGGTTACGGCTCAAATGGTCGTGGGCGGTTTCGCTTCGGCCAATCCAATCAGTGGCGCTCATCGGGGGCAGGTCCTCGGGCAGTGAGTGTCTGCCCCGGATCATGCAAGCGCCTGGCCGTTCTGAGAATTTGCATTTCAATAAACCAGCGTTCGGTTATGCTGAACGCCGCTATCCTCACCTGGGAGCCTTGCATGCACTTCGACCTGGCCGACCTGCGCCTGTTTATCCATATCGCCGAATCCCCCAGCCTGACCCAGGGCGCCAAGCGTGCGTTCCTCTCGCCGGCAGCCGCCAGTGCACGGATCAAGGCCCTGGAGGGCCAGTTGGATACGCGCCTGCTGTACCGTGACAGTCGCGGCGTGGAAGTCACCCCGGCCGGTGAACGGCTGCTGCATCACGCGCGACTGATCATGCGCCAGGTCGATTACCTGAAAAGCGAATTCACCCAATATGGCGCCGACTCTGCCGGGCATATCCGCATCTTTGCCAATACCACCGCAGTCACCGAGTTTCTCCCGGAAATCCTCGCCGGCTTCCTCTCCCAGCGCCCCGGCGTAACGGTCGACCTGCAAGAACGCCTGTCCCGTGACATCGTGCGCGGGGTGCTCGACGGCACCAGCGACATGGGCATCATCGCCGGCCCTGTGCAGGCGCCGGGCTTGCAGGTCTTGCACTTCAGCACTGACCACCTGGTGCTGACGGTGCCGGTGGGCCATCCCCTGGCCAACCAGCCGTCGGTGACCCTGGAGCAGACCCTGGCCTATCAGCATATCGGCCTGCACGAGGGCAGCACCTTGCTCAGTTTCTTGCGTGAACACGTCGAGCGCCTGGGCAAGCAACTGTCCCTGCGCATCCAGATGTCGAGTTTTGAAGCGATCTGCCGCATGGTCGAGGCCGGGGTCGGCATTGGCATCATCCCCGAGTCCGCCGCCGTGCGGCACAGCCGGACCATGCAACTGGTGACCATCAAGCTTGATGAAAGCTGGGCGGTGCGCGAACGCAGCATCCTAGTACGCGAACTGGATGCCCTGCCGGGCGCGATCCGCGCACTGATTGCGACCCTGATGCCCGCCGCTTAACAGTCTTTGACAGTTTCCCGACAAAGCTGTCAAAGACCCCTGCCCACGCCGTCCCTAGGATTTGAGCCTTCCTTGGAATGACGAAGGCCATCATGCGTTCAAAAACGATTTACCTCGCTGCCACTTCTGTGTGCCTGATCACCTGCACCCAACTGTCAGCCGCCGCCGACTGGCAATACAGCCTGCAAGCCGGGGCGGCCAACCTGCCGCGTTACAGCGGCAGCAATGAGCGTATGACCGCGCCATTGCTGGGCGCAAACGTCGTCAGCCCGTGGGGGATTTTTCTCGATACCAACAAGGGGCTGGGCTGGGGTTATGAAGATGACAACCTCAGTTTCAGTGCCTATGTCGGCGCCAGCACTGCGCGCAAGGACCAGAAGAAAAGCACCAGCCTGGGCTCCGACCGGCTCAAGGGCATGGGCCAAATCAAGTCGCGACCGCAGTTCGGTGTGAGTGCCAGCTACACCTTGGGCACGGCCGTGCTGGGCGCGACCCTGGAGCATGCGCTGGAGCAAGACGATAAAAAAGACAGCGGCAAGGCGTTTACCTCCCTGGAGCTGAGCATTGGCACCAACCTGTATGACGGTGACTACGGCACCGTGGACGCCAGCCTCAATAGCCTCTTTGGCGATGGCAACTATGTGCGCACCTGGTACGGCGTCACCCCCGGCCAGGCCCAGCACAGCCGCTTTCGCGCGTATGACGCCAAGGGTGGGATGGTCAGCCGGGGCTTGAACCTCGATTGGAGCGTGCCGCTGGGCGACCACACAACGTTCTCTACCTTGCTGGATGTGCAGTATTTGTCGGGGGATGCCGGCAAAAGCCCGATTGTGGAACGCCGGATGCAAACCTCCGTGATGGGTGTGCTGAACTACAGCTTTTGATTTGCAAACCCGATCAGACAGGGGGGGGCTGGCTTGCCGGTCGCTCCATTGCTGCGATGGTCATTCGCTCTTTTTGGGTTGTTGGGGGGGGGGGGGTGTACATATCCGTTGCTGCGGTCACGGCGGCTATTGGTTCCGCCCTTACGGCGGGTCACTTTTGGAAAAGAGCCCGGAGTGCCGGCCCAGCCAAAAGTAACCAAAAGGGCTCTTGCCCCACCACTCGGTGCCTCGCCTAGGCTCGGCATGCCCGTCCTCCGCCATTGTTTT